>JAUZQI010000116.1 GCA_030951095.1 Mariprofundus sp.
GATTGTTCGCGAGCAAATTCCTCACCTTCGCGCAGACCCGAACTCTCCAGAATTCGCTCCAGAATCATTTCACCCCAATTGCCCTGAGTCTTGCTCTCGCCCTTGAGCGCCTGCGTCAAATTCAATGCATCAGCGCTCATCTGCTGATTCAAATCCTTGAGTTGGCCCAAATGCGCTTTGAGCGATGCGCGTTCCCTGGTGTCGTCGGTATGAATTTCATCCACACGCTTACGAAAATCACCGAGTTGTTCGCGCATCGGCTTCAACACTTCATCCAGACTGCTGCGATTTTGCGCGCTGAATGCCTTGCCCTTCTCCTCAAAAATTTGATTGGCCAGCACTTTAAATTCATTGCCCAGCTTTTCTTTGGCTTCCTCCAGCAAGGCAAGTTTCTCAACTGCTGCCTTACGTTCCTCGGCAATCCGGGTTTGCAATTCAGTTATACTGGATTTATCGTCTGACAACTCACGCCGAACCGCATCCATCGCCGCTTCTTTTGCTGCCAGTTCCTGTTTCAGCTCCGCCTGCTGTTTTTCCGCCTGCTGAACCTTCTCTCCCAGCGATGCATTGGACACCTTTTGCACCGTTAATTCCTCATTGCAGGATGCAATCTGTAGTTTTTGGGTCTCAATTTCACAGGTCAGCGACTGCATCGAAGCATGCAACTCAGACATCTCCTTTTTCTGATTGCGAGCATGCATAAACCACAAGACCAGAATCAGGGCAATAACGCCAATCAATACAAGTTCAATCATACCTATCCTCTACCCGTTGATATAAATTGCTTTATGAATCGTCTTATTTCAGAGCGCATACGCTTTTCCAGGCACGATTCAAACTATCGGATCGAACAATCGCTCTATCCACATTCCAATAGTTCCATACAAAATCAGAAAGCCTCGCGTTATATCCTAGCCCAACAGGAGACAGCGAACCCTTTGCAGGCAACATGTCTTGTTTGATTTCTCGCCGCTTGGATTTCTTAGCAAGATTTATTAATGCTTGTTTGGGATCAAGAATGTCATCAGGACTACCAGGGCAGATCGAAATACTTATATTTAAAAACTGTGATATTGCCTCGCGATCAGCAAGCAACCACGATTCAACCTCCCTTACAGCAACTCGAAACAAAAATTTTGGATTTTGAGGTATGGTTAACCAGCTTTTCTTCAATTCAGAAGCGCAAACTACCCTATCAAGATCGGTGAGCAACAAAACAGGATAGCTATTTGCAATAGCATTAAATTTTCTAACTTGCTTCTTTAAATACCCAGATCCCCGCTTTCTTTGCTTCAACACAACGTTGAATTCAATGGGGGCATAATTTAGCATTTTTTCAACCACAGCTTCACTTAAAGCATCTTCTGTCGCGATTCCTATTGCTTGAGCCATTACTCTAGCAAGGATAACTGTTCAACCTGATGAGGGCGCGTTTTAGATAGCATCACATCAGCAGGCGTCAGCCCTGCCTTCAACGCTACTGTTTCTTCCTCAGAAGGTAACAACATTTCAGTGCCATTCTCTGTCGGTTCAAGACGAACCACTTCTCTGCCATCAATCCCCTCATTACTCAATAAAGCCTCACTATGAGTTGTAATGACAACCTGCCTGCGATGCTTGGCTTTTCGTTGCATGCCTGAAATAAGCATTGGGATTTGGGACACAATTCCGTCATTCAGCGACAACTCCGGCTCCTCCAGTAAAAGCATTGAATCGCCGTCCAGAAGAGACCACATCAAGCCCAACAAGCGCAATGTACCATCCGAAAACTCATCTTCTCTTTGCAACCCAGCTTTGGGGCGCCAATGTTTATATCGAGCTTCAAGGTGTGGCCTTCCTGTAATTGTATCCTGCACAAACTTTAAGTCTTCAAACTGAGGAACAGCAACTAAAAGCGCTTTTTGAATTTTACGTAAACGGGCATCTCGCGTTCTTTCAGTACATTTTGCGATCCGATTTAAGAATTCCTGACCAAAAGGGTCTCCAGACAAACGATTGCCGCCAAGCTGATCACTAAACTTCAATAATTGAGGTACGAGATGCAAATAAGTGACAGAATCAAAAGTCTCAGCGATTCTGCGGAATTCGCCATTAGCACTGATCTGCTCTAAATGTGTCTGTGTAAGTCTTTCGGCATCACTGCCATCCATTAAATCAGGGCGATCCAAGATGATTTCACCATGGTGATAAACACGCTCCTCGGTAACGATAGGTCTCTGGCGGCCAGTTCCTTCACTGCGAAAAGCCAAAGTGTATGTCCACTCAACCTCATCGTCTGGCCCTGGGGCAAGGTGGATTTCTATAGAAACTACTGCATCTCGACTAGGTAGCCATCGAATCTTTTTAATGCTACCTCTACCCGAAACCGCCTTTTGTAAACCGCCTCCCGAGGGGTTTGATATATCACGAAGAAATCGAAAAACATCAAGGAAATTGGATTTCCCAGAAGCATTGGGCCCAATTAGATAAGCCCGATCTCTTAATGGAACATCAACATATTTAAAATTGCGCCAGTTCTTTAGCTTTATTCGTGTAACAATCATTTCATGTCTCCATACTCAAAAAACAAAAGAAAGTTAGACTAGATGAACAAGAATACACGACATTTAACAAATGTATGTCTAGTCCCGGCTAATTCTTAAGTAACCCTAAAACAGCAGCTAAGGCACCTTTCAGTTTGTCAGGCTCAGTGCCGCCAGCCATAGCCATATCGGGCTTGCCTCCGCCTTTGCCGCCGCAGATGCTTGCCACCTCGCGTACAATATTGCCGGCATTATACTGGCCGAGCAGATCTTTGGTAACACCCGCGATCAGTTGCACTTTCGGGCCATTTTTCTGGCCGAAGACGAGTATACCCGATTTCAGTTTGCCTTTGGCCTTGTCCATGAAATCGCGCAGATTTTTCACGCCAGACACTTCTACAGCCAGCAATTTCACGCCGTTCACATCTACCGCCTGTCCGATTAAATCGTCCAGTAAACCGGTGGATTGTTTGGCACGCAAGCTCTCCAGTTCTTTTTCTGCCTGTTTCAATTTGGCTTGCAGGTTGGCAACCGCCTCGGCTGCTTCAAACGGGCGCACTTTAAGGTGTCCGGCTGTTTCGTTCAGCGTATGGATATCGTCGATAAAACTCTGGTATGCGCCGGTTCCTGTCACCGCTTCAATGCGGCGCACACCCGCTGCAATGCCGGTTTCCGATACAATGCGGAACGGGCCAATATCGCCGGTCGCCGAGACATGTGTGCCGCCGCATAATTCTGTGGAAAAACCGGCGGAAACCACGCGTACTTCATCGCCGTATTTCTCACCGAACAGCGCCATCGCACCAGATGCCACCGCTTCATCCTGGGTCATCAATTTCGTTTCAACGACATCATTGCCCAGCGTGGCGGCATTAACTGCTGCTTCAATCTGTTGAAGCTCTTCTTTCGAAATGGGTTTGAAATGACTGAAATCGAAACGCAAGCGTTCGGCATTCACCAGCGAACCGGCCTGTTTGACATGTTCGCCCAAGACATCGCGCAAAACAGCATGCATCAAATGGGTAGCTGTATGATTGCGACGAATGGCATCGCGTCTGCCAGCATTAACCGACAAGTGAGCAATGCCGCCGCCACTGATTGAACCTGAATTCACCTTGCCCACATGCACGAACAGACCGGAGAGTAATTTTTTGGTATCCGTCACCACAAATTCGCCATCGGCAGTGTTAATCACACCGGTATCGCCGACCTGTCCGCCGGACTCGCCATAAAACGGCGTCTGATTGGTAATCAGCCAGCCTGCTTCGGCTTCGTTCAGGATTTCGACCGCTTCACCATCACGAATCAAACCGGTAATCGCGCCTTCAGCCTGCAAGGTGGCGTAACCCAGAAATTCAGTCGGCCCCTGCGCCTCGCGCAGTTCAAACAGCGCCTTGGGCAGAGCCGATTCACCCGAACCGCCCCATGCCGCACGAGCGCGCGTGCGCTGCACTTCCATACAGGTTTCAAAACCGGCCATATCCAGATGGATATCGGAGCCTTTTAAAATATCGGCGGTCAGGTCTGTCGGGAATCCGAACGTGTCATACAAGGTAAACAAGGTCTGCCCCGGAATCGTGCCGCCCTCGCCTGCATCCGCCGCTGCCTGCTCAACCAGCTTCAAGCCCTTGTCGAGGGTCTTGATAAAACGTTCTTCCTCAATCCGAATCAATTGTTCAATATTGGCCTGATTTTCCTGCAATTCATTAAAATGGGTTCCCATTTCGTCCACCAGCGCTTCCACCAGTTTATAGATAAACGCTTCCTGCATGCCGATTAAACGGCCGTGACGGCAGGCACGACGCAAAATACGGCGCAACACAAAGCCACGCCCTTCATTGCTCGGCAATACGCCATCGGCCAATAAAAACGCCACAGAACGCAAATGATCGGCCAGCACGCGCAGCGAAACATCGGCATCTGCATCCGCGCCGAAGCGCACGCCGGTCACGTCGCAGGCTTTGTCGATCAGGTTTTTGAACAGATCAATATCGTAGTTATTGTGTGTGCCCTGCAAGACAGCGGCCACCCGCTCCAGCCCCATGCCGGTATCCACGCTCGGTTTGGGTAGTGGTGTCAGCGTTCCTTCTTCATCACGATCATATTGCATAAATACCAGATTCCAGATTTCCACAAACCGGTCGCCCTCTTCTTCCGGCGTCCCCGGCGGCCCCCCCCATACTTGTTCACCATGATCGAAAAAGATTTCCGAACAGGGACCACACGGGCCGGTATCGCCCATCGACCAGAAATTATCTTTGGCCCCAATACGGGCGATTTTATCTTCAGCGACACCTATCTCTTTCGTCCAGATATCATAGGCCTCATCATCTTTTTCAAAGACAGTGACAAACAGGCGATTCGGATCGAGTTTCAGTTCACCGGTGAGAAATCCCCATGCATAGGCAATGGCATCGTGCTTGAAATAATCGCCGAAAGAAAAATTACCCAACATTTCAAAAAACGTGTGATGACGCGCGGTATGACCGACATTCTCCAGATCGTTATGTTTACCGCCAGCGCGCACGCATTTTTGAGAAGATGTCGCCGTCACATAGGAGCGCGACTCATTGCCCAGAAACACATTCTTGAATTGTACCATACCCGCATTGGTGAACATCAGCGTCGGGTCGCCATGCGGCACCAGCGAACTGGACTCCACCACCTGATGCCCTTTCGAGGCGAAATATTCCAGGAATTTTTGTCGAATTTCGGATGTTTTCACCGGAACCCCTCCATCAATATCTAGGTTAAATGCAAAGTAATTATTCAGTAGAGCCACTTGCAAAAGTCTAAGTGGATGAGTTGCAATCCCACTTCGAGTGAATTTTTGGAATGGAATGAGAAGTATGGTGGTTCCATTCTCCGAAATTCCAGTTCGTAGTGCGCCGGAGTGGGGAAGTAAATCGCCGTTCACGACTTTTGCAAGTGGCTCAGTATATCTTTAAATACCTTGTAGCTGTTCAGATTGCCGCTGATTTGCCCGAGATCAAGGCGAAAAAGCGCATCGTACTCGTGTACGTGAGCATTTTTCAACAAAGGGATTGGGTAAATCAGTGGTGAGCTGAATAGTTACAATCGCAAAAACCGAAAGGTACGCAAAGAATGACCACTTGAACACATCATTCAGAAACAAGCCTGATTGGCTCCCATGGACGTATAAGCCAATATCAGACATTGACATGCCTAATGATAACGCTATGCGGACGATTGTAGATATACCTGAACAGGACATTCGAATCCTCGATACATTGTGCGGCAGGGAACATATCTCCCGTGCTGAGGCAGTTCGACGGGTAGTGAGCGACTATGTGAAATCTCATCAGGGAAATGCTGATGCAGCTTTTGGATTATGGCAGGGACGCAGCAAGCCCGACGGCCTGACCTATCAAAACGACATGCGTGATGAGTGGCCAAACCCGACAGTACATGAGCCTGATAAGTCATGAACGCCTTGTTTGACACCAATATCCTCATTGATTATCTCAATGGCATTGAAGCAGCCAGAAATGAGCTGTTACTGTATGATAAACCATGTATCAGCAACATCACCTGGATGGAGGTTCTGGTTTGTACCTCTTGCGAAGATGAAGAAATCCAGCTGCGCGCTTTCCTGAGTAGATTTACTGTATTGCCGGTAAATATGGATGTGTCCGAAAAAGGAGTTGAACTGCGCCGCCAGTATCGCATGCGATTACCCGATGCCATTGTTTGGGCGACGGCAACATGCAATGCACTGCTATTGGTCAGCCGAAATACCAAAGATTTTCCTGCTGATCACCCCGGTGTTCGGGTGCCCTATCATGTGACTAAACAGGGGAACTGATTTGGCGCGGCTAAAGCCGCACCTCCGGGGTGAAGCTTGATTATTTGACCATGCTTATCGCACTATTGTTTCAAAACTCGTAAAATAACATCCGTGGCAAAACCTTTATTGCGCAAAAAACGAGCCTGACGTTGCCACACCCGTTCATCGTCGAAACGTAACCCGCCCGGATCGCGGCCTGAAATCAAATCACGCGCAGCCTCTTCCGCATCGTAATCCTCGGTCAGCTGCGCCAATGCCGATTCTATAGCCGCAGACTCCGCGCCTTTTTGACCGGCTCGTTTGGCAGCCAGCCACGGGGCTTCGCCCTTGTTGATACGCGAACGCAAATAGGCTTCGGCGTAACGCAGCTCGCTAAGGTAACCATCCTGCTTAAGCTGGTCGATTGCCCAACTGATCACCTCAGCGTCAAATTCCCGACCGGCAAGCCGCTGACGCATTTCAACCGTGCAGAACTCACGATGGGCAAGCAGGCGGATAGCATAATGATAGGCCGCCTGCTTTGTTTTATTTACATCGCTATTCAGCAGTCTCCGCCTCGGCACCCATGCCCAATGCGGCGCGCACCTTAGCTTCCACTTCAGCCAGCATGTCCGGATTGTCTTTCAAAAATTTGATGGCGTTGTCACGGCCCTGGCCAATTTTCTCGTTATCCTTGGCATACCATGCGCCGCTCTTGTTCACGAAACCGTATTTCACACCCATATCCAGCACTTCGCCAGCATGCGATATGCCCTCGCCATACATAATCGAAAAGTTCGCCTGCTTGAACGGCGGTGCCATTTTATTCTTGACCACTTTCACGCGGGTATCATTACCCAGCACTTCATCGCCCTTCTTGATGGCTCCGATACGGCGGATATCCAAACGTACAGAGGCATAGAATTTCAAGGCATTACCGCCGGTCGTTGTTTCCGGATTACCGAACATCACACCGATTTTCATGCGAATCTGATTGATAAATACAACCGTCGTTTTGGAACGGGAAATCGAACCGGTCAATTTGCGCAGCGCCTGGCTCATCAGCCGCGCATGCAGACCCATGTGCGAATCGCCCATATCGCCTTCGAGTTCCGCTTTCGGCGTCAGTGCCGCCACCGAATCCACCACGATAATATCAACCGCACCGGAACGGGTCAGCATATCGACCACTTCCAACGCCTGCTCGCCGGAGTCAGGCTGGCTGACTAGCAGATTTTCAATATCTACACCCAGATGCCCGGCATAAATCGGATCAAGCGCATGCTCGGCATCCACAAATGCCGCCTGCCCGCCCAGTTTCTGAGCCTCTGCAATCGCATGCAGCGCCAGAGTGGTTTTACCGGAAGATTCCGGCCCGTAAATCTCGATCACGCGACCACGCGGATAACCGCCGACGCCGAGCGCTGCATCCAGCGCTAGCGAACCGCTGGGAATCACATCCACTACCACCTTGCCCTGGTCTCCCAAACGCATCACTGTGCCTTGGCCGAACTGGCGTTCAATCTGACTTAAAGCTGTTTCCAGCGCTTTGGATTTATCTGACATAAGTCCCCTCATCCCTGTTTATACGCATGGATACGCATCAGGAGTTAATATATATATATCGCAAAAACAACCTTTGGCCTTTTTACGCCACACCTGACGGTGCAATGATGGCTTTGATATAAAACCATCAAAAATAAAATGTTTCCAGTCGCCGATATTGCGGCCCTTCCGGTCGAAGGATGGACTGAAACAGGCTTAAACGGTCTGCGCACCAGTAAATTTCCGGCACTGGCGGAATCATTTGCACCATACCCGCATCCAGACCTTTTGGATATGTTCTGGCTCGAGCCATGGTAATGTGCCCACGAAATGCAGCCTCTCTGGCGGTGCGTTTGCGAACGGTAGCATGCCCCGCCCGCCTGCAACAATGGGCAAGATGCTTTAATGATTTGCCACCATCAATATCCTCAACACCAGCCCAGAAAACACGCGGACGCAATGGCTTGGGAAACACGCCGAAACCACCTGTACAGAGATGAATGAATTGAATATTTTCAACACAGGCGGTCAACTGTTCAGGCAGACTATCAGCATCATCAGCCCCAACATCACCGTAAAAGGCTAGCGTCAAATGCCACAGGTGAGCAGGCACAGGCCGCCAATCGGACTGTTTTAGATATTCTGTAGCCTCCAACCACCAGTCAGATAATGCTTCAATGGCATCCTCGGGAAGCTCCACAGCAGCAAATAAACGCATGCGAACATAATAATACTAAAGCGGAAAAATACGAAGAAGCGAAATCCCTCAACCATCATCAATAATCACAACTAAAATCGTCGTTTTATTTATGACAACTAACCGGTCGATCACCCCTCCTGCTATGCAATCCATTTATAGACTGCACAGCAATATCGAATCAATACAATTTTCCTGGTAACAAATAGGCTGTTCGCGACGAATTAGCGACAAATAGACTTGAGCATTCTTTCCTGCATGGCAGGATTATGTCATGAATAGATTATCGAATCGCGTCCAACAAATCAAACCATCGGCCACACTGGCCATCACCGCCAAGGCGGCAGAAATGCGAGCGGCCGGTAAAAGCATCATTTCACTTTCGGTTGG
The DNA here is from genome assembly GCA_030951095.1 of Mariprofundus sp. Taxonomy (GTDB): domain Bacteria; phylum Pseudomonadota; class Zetaproteobacteria; order Mariprofundales; family Mariprofundaceae; genus Mariprofundus. Next base: position 8,942 of record JAUZQI010000116.1, read on the forward strand.
CGAACCGGACTTTGAAACACCCAAAGCCGCTCGCCAGGCAGGCATTGAGGCCATCAATACCGGTTTTACCCGTTATACGGCTGTCGCCGGCATTCCGGCACTGCGTCAGGTAATTGCTGAAAAATTCAAGCAGGATAATGATCTGGATTACAGTGCAAATGACATACTTGTCTCCACCGGGGGCAAACAGTGCATCTATAACCTGCTGATGGCTGTGATAAACCCGGGCGAAAAAGCCATTATTCCCGCCCCCTACTGGGTCTCCTATCCTGATATGGTTAAACTGGCGGAAGGAACACCTGTAATTGTGCCTACCACCTCTGAAGCAGATTTTAAAATCACGGCGGCACAACTGGATGACTTGTTATGTCCCCGTTGCAAAGTGCTGTTTCTTAATTCGCCTTCCAACCCGACCGGCATGGTCTATTCGGCTGAAGAGTTGAAAGCGATTGGAAATGTTGTACGTAAACATCCGGGCTTGCTTGTCGCCACGGATGATATGTACGAGAAAATCCTCTTTGACGGCAAAACATTTGCAACCTTTGCACAGGTAAATCCCGACCTGAAGGATCAAACAATCACCTTCAATGGCGTCTCCAAAGCCTTCTGTATGACCGGATGGCGTATCGGGTTTTGTGCAGGCCCCTCCGTAATTATCAAGGCGATGACCAAAATTCAGGGACAGAGTACGTCCAACCCCAATGCCATTGCCCAGAAAGCAGCACTGGCAGCACTTACCGGCCCGACTGACGAACTGGAAGAGATGGTAGCCACCTACGAAACCCGTCGCGGTTGGCTGGTGGATGCCATCAACGCTATCCCCGGCATGCACGCCATCATGCCCGGTGGTGCATTTTACGTTTTCCCTTCTGTTGCAAACTGGATCGGAAAAACCACGCCCTCCGGCATTGAACTAACGGATGATGTGGTCATCTGCGAATGGTTACTGGAAGAAACCGGCGTTGCACTCGTACCCGGAACTGCTTTTGGCTCTCCCGGGCATGTCCGATTCTCCTATGCGGTCAGTCAGGATACTCTGGAAGATGCGGTAGGCCGAATCGCCAAAGCTGCTGCCAGTCTGGCCTGATCAAAAAAAATCTGTCGGACTTATGAAAAATCTATTGCGCGGCATTGCCGCTTGCTCCAGCTCATTTCAATTACCCTGAGCCCGGCAGACTCCTGCCTACATTATCCATATATGCTGCCGGTACATCGGCCAGTGCGAAAATATATACCCAGAAACAGGACTCCCGGGGGAAATAACAACTTTCTTTCCTGTATTGAACCAGCAGCCCCTGTCGGAATTGGCTGACTTTCAAGGAAACACTGCCGGTAAAACTGTCTGCGATTCTTTTTGCTCGTTCAATATTCATGATGCACCTCGCTCATTCAGTTGGTGATGCCCATCTTCTGGTGTAGCAAGGCAGTAGCCCCCACCGCATCCGAAGGAATGGTTAATCAGCCCATGCGTAGTTCCTGCGCTGATTTCCATATTGATGGCGACCATGATTTTCAAGGTACTCACGGCGTTCATGTGCCTCACGAGCTTCATGCGCCGCATGGCCAGAATACCTTCCATTAATATAGCTACGGTTATAATAGCCGTAACCATGTTTGCGATAATGCCTGTACACGCCACTGTGGTTATATCCATAACCGTTGCGATTCATACGGACATGCCTGCGATGATACCTTTCGAGCATTTCGTGCTCTCTATGTTCTTCATATGCCTGCCTGACTTTATAAGCAGGTTCCGGATAATACGTTTGTCTGTAAGATACAGGTTCGTCGCGCGCGTCACTCAAAATCGCGCCGGCAATAGCTCCAAACATCGCACCGATGGCTGCTCCTTCAACAGTCTCATTGCTCCGGGAGCCGATGATTGCTCCGGCTGTCGCCCCCACAGCAGCACCAGTCAGCACGCCTCTCTCTTGTGGTCCTGCATAAGCTGACGCGGTTGTAAATGTAAGGAAGATCAATCCCAATAACATTTTTTTCATACATGCCTCCTTTTCAATGGCTGAGGACAGTATCAAATACGTCGTTTTTTAAATAAAGTGGATATTATCAACTATTCAGGGGAAATATCGCCCGCCTGCGTTATCATTTCCATGATTTCACTTAGGAAAGTGCTGATTAAACCAGCTTTAATCAGCGCTTCCCTAGGGGATATGTTGATCAATTCGTTATTTTGTTCGCTTCTTTGTCGGCCAACACGAAATGAATCCAAAGTGGACAGCAAATTCTCCTTCATTTGCCGTTTTTCTTTATTATCCCTCAAGTAGCTAAACTTCTTCGCAACATATAGATGTTGGCCAAGTCACGATTCCTCATACGCTGCTTCCCGATACTACTTAGCATGCGATCAGACTCGATTGATTTAAGTTGATGAAACCAAGCTTACCGGTGCAAAATGTGGGCAATTCACAAACCAGGACTTCACAAATGTGCCGGAAAGATAAAGCCCCCTGCTTTCGCAGAGGGCTTTATGTGATGGAGCATCTTTGCTTGTTTCCAACGACTGTTACCCTTGTTTTCTTTCAAATTCCTGCATATAGGCAACCAGTGCATCCACCCCTTCTTCCGGCATGGCGTTGTAGATGCTGGCACGCATGCCGCCGACGGAACGATGCCCCTTCAGGGTCAGCAGCCCGCGTTCTGCAGCACCTATGAGGAAATCGGCATCCAGATCGGAGCTGACCAGCGTGAATGGCACGTTCATCCAGGAACGACCATTCTTGGCCACGGGGCTAGCGTAAAAATCACTACTATCGATGGTTGCATAGAGTTTGTCGGCCTTGCGTTTATTGACCGCAGCCATCGCCTCAAGTCCGCCCTGCTCCTTGATCCAGGCGAAAACCAGCCCCGCCACATACCAGCTGTAGGTTGGTGGCGTGTTGTACATCGAACCATTGGCCGACTGGGTTTCATAGTTGAACACGGTGGGCGTACTGTCTGCGGCTTTACCCAGCAAATCTTCACGGATAATCACAATGGCCAGACCTGCAGGCCCGATATTCTTCTGCGCACCGGCATAGATCATAGCGAATTTGGACACATCAAGCGGACGCGAAAGAATAGCGGAAGACATGTCGGCGATCAAAGGCACGCCATTGGTCTCCGGGATATAATCAAACTCAACGACACCGATGGTCTCGTTCGGCGTATAGTGCACATAGGCTGCATCCGGATTCAGTTTCAGCTCTGCCTGCGTCGGTACAGTCGTGAATCCATCGCCCGAGGTGTCGGCGGCAATATTCACAGTGCCGTGGCGCTTAGCCTCGGCAATCGCCTTCTTCGACCACATGCCGGTATTGATGTAATCCGCGCTCTGTTTATCGCCCAGCAGATTCAGCGGAATCATGGCGAACTGTGCAGAGGCACCACCCTGCAGAAAGAGCACCTTGTAGTTATCAGGGATCGACATCACCTCGCGCAGATCTTTCTCCGCTTTGGCC
>JAUZQI010000117.1 GCA_030951095.1 Mariprofundus sp.
TACACAAACCGGTTGTGTCAGTTACGCCGACATCCATCGGCCCGTACTCCACTTTTTCGGGACGTCTCATTGTTATTGAATCGACAAAGCGATGGCAGGTGTCACTAAAGTGGCAAGCCAGCAGGGCCGAGCAAGGGTGGCTACGCATCACCCATGCAGCAACCGGTACCGTTGTAGAACTTCGCTGGCAAAGCAAAACCATGCAAATCCGTGATAATCAACAGCCAGTATGGCGCCATATCGAATTGGAGAAATTATCGGAGCATGGCATTATCATTCCACCGCATGAGCTGGCTGCAATCCTGCTGGGCCAGATGCCGGCTCATTTCAGACAAAAAAGCGAACAGGTATGGGAAACTCGGCAGTCCGGCTACCTGATCCGCCTGCGCTGGCAGCAAGAGCTGCGCAAATTGACGATCACCGACATGAAGCACGGACGCATAGCTGTTCTGAAGATTCAACCATAACCAACATGGACCACTGCTTCCCTGCACCTGCGAAAATTAACCTGTATCTTCGTGTCAACGGTATCCGCCCCGATGGTATGCACAAACTGGATACTGCTTTCGCCTATATCAACCTTTGTGATCAACTGAAAGTATCCCTGTCGGAAGATATCGTCGTTGATTGTTCAAAACAGCATCTGGCTGGTGAAAATAATCTGGTACATAAAATATTGTCCTCTTTCAAAGCCAGCCACGGGATCAACCGGGGGTTGAGCATTTATATTGAAAAACACATCCCGGTGCAGGCAGGCCTGGGCGGCGGCTCATCCGATGCAGCCACGGCTCTGATGGTAGCGAACCGGCTATGGAATATTCAGGCAGACACAAACGAATTGATCAATTTTGCCACCCCCTTCGGAGCAGATATCCCCTGCTTCCTTTATGGCCAGGCCAGCCTGGCGCAAGGTATTGGCGAGAAACTGGTTGATTATCCACGGTCACTTCCCGCCGGTTTCTTGCTGCTGGCCAGACCCGCGACCGGCCTGTCCACGCGCGAGGTATTTCACCATTTCGACCACGCACTCCGCGCTGATAACGCATTGACCGCCCCGAAGGGGCTGGATACCATCCGCCGCGATTTGCCGATGCTTGCGGAAAATGATCTTGAAACAAGTGCCTGCAACCTGAATCCTGATGTCGCCAGTCTACTTGCATGTATGCGGCAATATTCGGATAGGGCATGGATGAGCGGTAGCGGATCGGCATGTGTTGCTCTGTTTGACCATGATGCCAGCGCCAAAAAGGTGGCCACACTGCTGAAACAGCAACGATTGGCGGATTGGACACACACGGGCTGTATCAAGAGTGTTCATCCGATGCAACAGATTGGGACGTAGCCAAGCGGTAAGGCAGCGGGTTTTGATCCCGTCATGCGCAGGTTCGAATCCTGCCGTCCCAGCCAGTCACGTTTACCTGAATCGTTATGGTAAACGCTATATCGAGTGAAGCGGATGTGTGCAACATCCACAGGAGGAAACTGAGCATGTTCCATCAAAAAATGCGTTTGTTTGCGGGTACATCCAATCCTTCGCTGGCACAGTCGATCTGCGATCACATCGGCCACCCCATGGGCGACCTGTATTTCCAGCGCTTCTCCGACGGCGAAATTTTCCTTCAAATCAGGGAAACCATTCGTGGTCAGGATGCATTTTTTATTCAGAGCACCAGCAAACCGGCCAACGCGAACCTGATGGAGCTGTTGATTTTTATCGATGCGGCCAAGCGTGCTTCAACACGTAATATCTGCGCTGTCATCCCCTACTTCGGTTATGCCCGACAGGATCGCAAAAGTGCTGGCCGCACGCCGATTTCCGCCAAACTGGTTGCTGACCTGATTACGCGCGCCGGTGCTACCCGCGTCCTAACGCTCGACCTGCATGCCACTCAGATTCAGGGGTTTTTTGATATCCCGGTGGATAATATTTTTGCTATTCCGTTATTTTCCAAAGACATTGAGGAACGCAACAATCTTGGTGATATCATAATTGTATCCCCTGATGTCGGTGGTGTGGTACGTGCCCGGGCGCTGGCCAACCGTCTGCATGTGGATATGGCCATTGTGGACAAACGACGTCCTGCCCCGAATGTTGCCAAGGTCATGAATATTATCGGTGAAGTCAGCGGCAAGCATTGCATTCTGATTGACGATATGGTGGATACTGCCGGCACGCTGTGCAGCGCAACCGAAGCATTGCTGGAGCGGGGTGCAACCAAAGTCAGCGCCTATGCCTCCCACGGTGTTTTATCCGGCCCGGCAGGAAAACGCCTGAAGAAGTCCGAACTGAACGAACTGGTCATTACCGACAGTATCCCGCAACCGGAAAAAATCATAGGTACGGGCAAGATTCGGATCATCCCCATCGCACCCCTGATGGGTGAAGCGATTACCCGCATCTACGATGCCCGCTCCATCTCCAGTCTGTACGACTAGTTCTTTTTTGATGTGGTCTTTTGGATGACAGGCATTACCTTTCGAGTTGATTCCGAAATCGCCGGACAATGTTTGTAAAACAGAAACATGGACAGTGACCGATGTTGAAACATCTGAAGCAATGGCAGACTGATTGCAGCGAAGAACAACTGGCCGCGTTTGACCACAAGCTCCACCTGCATTGCAGCAGCGCCGTGATTAGTCAGGATAATCTGAAAAAGCGTTATCAGGGCAGCTATCACCGCGCTTTGATCAATAGTAAAGTGATGCATGAGGCGGTCAAAACAGGGGATTATATCCGGGGCAGTTCCTTGTGGGGCTACGAGATTGATGCAGGCAAGGAGTTTTGCGTCGAATTGGCCGATCATGATGGCGGCATGGCGATGAAAGATGCCAGCCCGCAATATGCCAAATCTATTCCCATCCTGCTGGAGCGCGGCGTTATCTTTGAATGTGACGGGCAGTATCACCTGCCAGCTGAACTGGTGGTCGAATTCCGCAGCAAGTCGGACGATCATAGCTGGTTGACGCTGGCGGCCAAATCATCGCTGCCCATGCTGCATCAACTGGTGCCACAATCTGCACAGACCGACATGCTAAAACCCAAACCCATTCGCAACGAGCTGAGCGCATGGCTGGCAATCAATGGAGAGTTGGCT
>JAUZQI010000118.1 GCA_030951095.1 Mariprofundus sp.
GATATGCTCGATACCGGCCACGGCAATAATATCACCGGCTTCGGCTGCCTGAATTTCAATCCGGTTCAAACCATGAAAACCAAGCAGCTTGGAAACTTTGAAGTTGTCTGTTGAGGAATCAGCATGAATGACGGTGATATCCTGGCCGATTTTGATGCGACCATTGGCGATGCGGCCAATCACGATGCGGCCGATATAATCATCCCAGTCCAGTGTGGTGGCCAGCATTTGCAGAGGCGTGTCTGCATCGCCTTTCGGCTGTTGAACATGTTCCAGGATGGTATCGAACAGACAGATTAAATTGTCGGATTTTTCGTTCAGATCAAGCATGCCGTAGCCGTTTTTAGCGGAGGCGTAGATTACAGGAAAATCCAGTTGTTCATCGGTTGCGCCGAGCGAGGCGAACAGATCAAACGTGGCATCAACGACCGAATCAGGATCAGAGCCTTCACGGTCGATTTTATTAACGACTACGATGGGCTTTAGACCCAGTGATAAAGCTTTGGAAGTTACGAATTTGGTTTGTGGCATCGGGCCTTCGCGGGCATCCACCAGCAATACCACGCCATCGACCATATTTAGTACGCGTTCGACTTCGCCGCCGAAATCGGCATGACCGGGGGTGTCGATAATGTTGATATGAGTGTCCTCGTAACGAATGGCAGTATTTTTTGCGGTAATCGTGATGCCTCTTTCTTTTTCGAGGTCATTGGAATCCATGATGCAGGTTTCAATATCGGTACGTGCATCGAGTGTGCCGGACTGCTTGAGCAGTTCATCGACCAGTGTGGTTTTGCCATGGTCAACGTGGGCGATGATGGCGATATTGCGCAATTTGCGGGACATTTTGATTACCTCGGTTCCTAACACAAATGGATTTTTTCCAGTCCATGATATGGAAATGTATCAGGGGCTGGGAAAAATCCGTTTGCATTGTTGTTTGTTCCAATTTGTAAACGGGCGCGCATAGTAGCGCCTCACCGCTTAGATGAAAGGAATATGATTATTATTCACCACGAAGGACACGAAGAGCACGAAGTAAAAGCGGAAAGTTATACCGAATTTAAATCAGGGATTTCTCACTTCGTGACCTCTGTGGTGCAAAGGTCTTTATTCTATGTAGAAGGAGCAGTGAGAATTTCGCAGCCGGTGTCGGTGACAACGAGGGTGTGTTCGAATTGAGCCGATAAAGATTTATCGCGGGTGACGACCGTCCAGTGGTCACCGAGCAGTTTTACGGCTGCCTTGCCGATATTCACCATCGGTTCGATGGTAAAGACCATGCCTTTTTTCAAGGCCAGTCCCTGACCGGGTTTGCCGTAGTGCAGCACTTGCGGATTTTCGTGAAACACGCGGCCAATGCCGTGGCCGCAGTATTCGCGTACCACGGAACAGCGTTCGCCCTCCACGTATGTTTGAATGGCATGGCCGATATCTCCCAGCGTAGCGCCGGGTTTGACAACATCAATGCCGATTTGCAGTGACTTACGTGCAACTTCGGTTACTTTTCTGGCACGGATTTTTGGCTCGCCGACGTAAAATGTTTTGCTGGTGTCGCCATGCCAGCCATCGATAATGGTGGTGACATCGACATTGACAATATCGCCGTCTTTGAGTTTTTTATCACCGGGAATACCGTGGCAGACGACATGATTGACCGAGGTGCAGACCGATTTCGGGAAGCCATGATAATTCAGAGGGGCGGGGATGCCGCCGGCCTTGACGGTGAACGCATGTACCAGATCGTTAATTTCATCAGTTGTGGTGCCTGCTTTAATATAGGGCTCAATCATCACCAGCGTATCGGCTGCATGATGGCATGCCGGTCGCATGGCTTCGATATCTGCTGCAGTTTTGATTGTGACCATGCCATCTCCTGAATCATGTGCTGGAATCTGGCGGCATACTGGCCTAATCTTTTAGCGAGGTCATTATTAGCGAAAAAATCGTTAATGGCAGAAAGAAGCATAGGACTTATAGGTCGTATAGGTTCTATAAGCCCTATGCTTTTCTGCCGTTCAGGAGGCGGAAATGCGGGCGTATTTGGTGCAACACGGTTTGGCGAAAGATAAAAGCGAGGATGCGGCGCGTCCGCTTTCGGATCAGGGCAGAGAGGATGTGACGCGCACTGCAGGATTCTTGAGCTTGTTCGAGAAGCCGCGTCCGGCGAAAATCCTGCACAGCGGAAAATTGCGCGCCGAGCAAACGGCAACCATGTTCGCCGAAGCCTGGGGTGGTATTCCGGTCGAGCGAGCGCTCGATCTGGCACCAAATGATGACCCATCCGTCTGGTCGGCGCATTTAGCTTCAATGAATGCCGATGTGATGTTGGTTGGCCATCTGCCTCACCTGCAGCGCCTTGGGGGGCTGTTGATTTGCGATAATCCAGATCGTGAAGTGGTGCATTTCCGCAATGGTGGTGTGGTCTGTTTGGAAGAGAGTAAAACTGGTTGGCATGTTTTATGGCATATTAACCCGACACTGTTTTATGGAGAGCCATAAGAGCCACTTGCAAAAGTCGTGAACGACGATTTACTTCTCCACTCCGTCGCACTTTCGAACTTAGGTATTGATAAACCTGATCAGCAATGCCCATGATGCACTCGAAGGGGTAGAGCACCCACAAATTATTGTCAGACTGAACATAATTGATGCAGATGATGTATTTACCAGGAACCGAGAATATTTCAAAGTCGGTTCTTATGCGCATCTTAGTGTGAAGGATAATGGCTGCGGGATCCCCAAAAAACAGTTTGAGCATTTATTTGAGCCTTTTTTCACCACCAAGGAGCAGGGCAATGGTTTTCGGTGCAGTCAAAACCCATGGTGGTTTTGTTGAAATGGATAGCGCTGAGGGAAAGGGATCGACCTTTCACATTTACCTGCCCTTGCTGAACCGTGAAAAACAGGATTTTGAATTATTTCAGGATACGGTGGATTGTGAGCGGGGGCGCGGTGAAACCATACTGTTGGCTGATGATCAGGAGCAGGTGCTTGAAATAGGCGTGGCTGTATTGGAAGAACTGGGTTATCGAGTGCTGACAGCCGTAAATGGAAAGCAGGCGTTGGAAATATTCGAGGCTCATGCTGAAGAAATTGATCTGTGCATTTTTGATATCGTTATGCCTGAGATGGATGGCAGCAAAGCGGCGTTGCATGTTCGGCAGATCAAGCCAGATGCGAAAATCATTTTTTCTACCGGTTATGACAGGCCTGGCCGGGACGAGATGAAGCATGAAATGGTGATCAGTAAGCCGTTTTCCATCGACAAAATGAGTCGATTGATCCGCCGCAAACTCGAAGACAGTGCGCATAGGCTCGGCTAGCACTTTCACCTTGATGTGTGGGCAACAATGAAAGCGGAATGATCTTTATGATGTCTAGCCACGATGAACGGTGTTACCCGCCAGTGTTTTCGGTTCTGGTTTGATGAGCGGGTTATCAGCGATTCTGGCACGGGTTAAATTCTTGATCGGGATATGTAGACGCATACCGTGTCTGATTCCTTTGGCCAGTTTCGGGTTGGCTTTTTTCAGGGTATAGACTGACACGCGATAGTGTTTACTGATATCCTTGATCTGTTCACCATGCAATACACGAATGCTCAATTTATCCGAAGCTCTGGAGGGTATGATATGGTTGATGCGATCCAGTCTGGTCTGTGAGATACGCAAGCTCAGATTTTTTGGTCTGTCCTTAAAATACTGCATATGGACAAGCTGGGGGTTGAAACGGAACAGCTGATTTTTTGGTAATCCGGCTGTGGCATGCAAGCGTTCCAGATCAACAGGCGAATGAATGGTAACCGTGGTGGTTGGATATGGAGCAGGAAAGCTGATCACGCCCTCCTGCTGCAGAGCAATCAGGCCAAGGATATGGCGAATATAGGTTTTGGTGATTGGCGGTAAGGGTAGTTTATTCAGCCCATCGCTATGATGCCATGGGTGCCGATCAATACGTCGCTGGACGCCATTCGGGCCAAGGTGGTAGGCGGCAAAGGCCAGTGGCCAGCTGCCGAAACGTTCATATTGTTTCAATAGAAAGCGTGCCGCACCGCGTGTACTGGTTGCAATATCTCGTCTGCCATCAATCTGACTGTTGCTCTTGATACGCAAATCAGTTGCGGTGCCTGGCATCAATTGCCATAGGCCGGTGGCGCCAACTTCTGATCGGGCATAAGGATTATAACTGGATTCGACGACGGGAATCATTTCTAGTTCCATCGGAGCATTACTCTGTTTCAGTGCTTGAACAAGCGGCTGGCGTACGTAGCGGGAACGATTGGCGATACGTTCCCAGTTCGAAACATAGACACGCTTGGCTTCGACTTTGATTGATTCGAGTTCCTGTTCAGTTAATCCGGCCAGAAAGGGATTGATCGTCTGTTTTTCAGTGATGTCGGTTTCTGGATGCGAAGTGTTATCTGCATTTTTGAGCGGGGCGCAGGATGCCAACAGAAAAGTAGCCAGCGTGATTAGTATGTATAGATATCGATTCATCATGCCGGCAACAATGGCGGACTATTCAACGATGAAATATGACGGGAGTCACACCATGGCGGATGAGATCAGGGTGCAATACGCCTGTAATTAGAGTTAAGGACGGCAGCTTTCTGCCAGCAGTCGGCATCATGTTCCGGTAAGAATGACAGACGCCATGACCAGTTATTATCCAGCGTGCCGGGGGTATTGAATTTGGCTTCCACACCCAATTCAAGTAAATCCTGCATGGGAATCACAGCCAGTATAGCTGGTGATGCCAGTGCGCATTCGATGAGTGCCCATGGCATATCATCCTCTGTTGCATTCAGAATACGCAATACGTGCTGACGAACCGTTTCATCGGCTGAATTAAACCAGCCCATCGTCGTATCGTTATCATGGGTTCCGGTATACACGACAGCATCTTCACCGAAATTGCCGGGTAGATAAGGATTATGATCATCACCGCCAAAGGCAAATTGCAGGATCTTCATGCCTGGCAGGCCGAACTCTTCTCTTAGTGCAGTGACTTCTTCGGTGATAATGCCGAGATCTTCGGCGACCAGCGGCAGATATCCCAGTTCCTGTTGCAGGGTCGAAAGCAGTGCCTGGCCAGGTGCCTTGCGCCATTCACCGACAATACCGTCTTCACTTTCACCGGGAATAACCCAGAAAGCCTCCAGTGCGCGGAAATGATCGATGCGCAACATGTGCATCAGTTCCAGCTGATGGCGAACACGGCGCACCCACCATGTAAAATTATCCGCCTGCATGGTTTCCCAATGGTATAACGGATTACCCCAGCGTTGGCCTGTTTCGGAGAAATAATCGGGTGGAACGCCGGCCACCTCACTGCACAAACCTGTTTCGTTGACTGTGAATGATGCTTGGTTGGCCCAGACATCGGCGGAATCATGTGCAACATAAATTGGCAAATCACCGAACAACTGAACACCTTTTTCTTCGGCATATACCTTGATCGCATGCCACTGACGATTAAAGATAAACTGCTCGAATATAGCTTGTCTAAGTAGTTGTTTATAATCATTTTTTATTTTCTTTATTGCTTCAGGTTCACGATCGCGAAGTGCAACAGGCCATTGCCACCATGCACCGTCATGGAAGACAGTTTTCAGCGCGGCAAACAGGGCGTAATCATCCAGCCAGTAAGCATTGGTATTCTGGAAATTATCAACGGACTGTTTCAATTCGGTGTTATTATCTATTGAGTTCCAGAAAGCATCACTGGCTTTGCAGCGTAATTCTGCATGCACATCGGAAGAAATATCACCTTCGAGCATGCCCGAATCGAGCCACCCACGGGCTATGCATTCGCGCAGGTCGATGAGCTCAGGATTGCCGGCGAATGTAGATAATGATTCATAAGGTGAGCCATGTCCGTGTGTCGGCCCCAGCGGCAAGAACTGCCAGACTGAAAATCCACCGGAAACCAGATCGTCAATGAATTGATATACTTCTTCTCCCAGAACCCCTTTATGAAACGGGCCGGGCAAAGAAGTGATGTGCAACAGTACAGCTGATCTACGGCAGTCAATCCGGTTATTCATGTCAGAACCTCTTTAGCATAGAGGACATAAAGGAATCAAAATCATTGTTGGTTTTCTTCTGCATGTCTCGCGTACTCTGCGGTGAATATTGTTGACCTTATCCGTCTGCGCCGCCGCGACGCATGGTGCCACCACCTTCGGCATCGCCGCCGCCCTGCGAGATGTTGTCATCCAGTGAGGTGGGGACGGCGGAACCTAATAATTGATACAGTTTTTTCAGGTGGCGCCGGTATAAACTGTCGAAATCACGTACGGCTGCTCCCGGGTTATAATCACCAAACCACCAGCACCAGTCGGAACCTTCACAAATACGCAACTGCTCGGCAGCATCATGTTGTTGTTCGGGGCTGAGAGTCTCGAAACGAGCATCAAATTCTTTCTTGGCTTCGATCAGTAGTTCCCATGCGCGTGTCTTGGCTCTGTCGCCAATCCAGGTGGAGAGGTTACCATAGACCCATGATCCCGGTGTCAGCTTGTCCAGCTTTTCAGTGGCGGCATGCTGATCAAGATAATCGCTGAACGTGGTCAGTTCATAATCTTCATGTTCGGCAATGGATTGGTATAGCTTGGTTAGAAATGGCAGGCCGTTTTCATGATAATGTTCCCATGCATTTTCACCGTCCATAATAATGGCGACTACAGGCGCGTCCATGCCGTGAGTGCGATGATGAATGCAGGCCAGCTCATGCATAAAATTATTGATGGCATCGCTTGTTTTCCATCGGCTGTATTCAAAGCCGAGCAAATCAGAGAGACGATCATCGCGGAAGAAGCAAGTGATTTGTTCATCATCCTCGCCAACCAGCCACGGGTGATAGAGATCGCGATTGCCCTGCTGTTCACGCAGATTGAATTTTAAGGAATGATGCAATACCGCTTCGCCGGTAGCGCACCAGTCAAAACCTGATTGGCCGAGTAATGCCAGGGTATCTTGTGATACGGCACCTTCAGCGGGCCAACAACCACGGGCAGCGAGGCCGAATAACTTCTGGTGATTCTGTTTGGCCATCTCAATGTGTTCCAGTGCACGTTCGCGACCGCCCGGATACGGCTCATCAGGGATCAGGGCGTCGGGCACGGTTTCCAGCGCCGTATTGAAATCGAGCATCAATGGAATAATAGGATGAGCGTAGGGAGTCGTGGTCAGTTCAAGTTTGCCGGACTCGACCAGCCGTTTATGCGTAGCAGGGATATCGGACAATAAGGATGCAATCAGAGTGAGCAGGTCACGACGGTCCTGATAGGTGAAGCCGGTGGCTTTTTCAATCAGACGCCGGGCGACAAAATTGCGTTGACGCACGGTTTCGCCCAGCCAGGCCAGATGATACCAGGTGACCAGATCGGTATAAAAACTTTCACCCAGATAACAGGTTACCTTGTTGGCTTTGGCGTGTTCGGCCATTTTCCACAGGCGTGAATAAGCCGGATAACGATGCATATTGCGTTCATGATTGAGGCGGAAGCAGGTGTTGAGAATGAATCTGCGATCCTTCTTCTTTAACTTGCCGGGTTTATGCGCCAATGCTGCCAGCAGCGGATCATTGAGGTCACTCTGACTGCCGTCCAGAAAGGTTTTGAGTTGGATGGCATAATCTTCAATTTGAACCGTTAACGACGGCACATAATTCATCACAGCCTTGGCTCCGGGCAGTTGGGAGAGAATTTCAGCCATATCGGTGTAATCCTTCATGGTATGCAGATAAACCCAGGGCAGGTGATAGCGTCCGGTATCCGCCTCTCGGTAAAAAGGCTGGTGCATATGCCAGTAAAAAATAACAGATAAAGGTTGGCTCATGGATTCTCTCCGGTTGGTGCTTTTTAAATACGCTTCTAGAATCTTTTACCGCAAAGTACGCAAAGAAAAAACAGGCTAAAATCAGTCAGTGATGAAGAATATTGCATCCTTATTTTGATTTCTTTACGTACCTTTGCGGTATTTTTTTGAATCAGGTTTCGTGCAGGTTTTGACCGAGCATTTCCGGCGTAACAAGAACGATACCGTTTTCGGACACATAAAAGCGTTTGGCATCTTCAACAGGATCTTCGCCAATCACAGTGCCATCGGGGAGAATTGCTCCCTTGTCAATGACACAGCGTTTGATGCGGCAGTTTTGCCTGATTTCCACATCCGGCAGAATGACAGCATCTTCCACAATGGAATACGAGTGTACTCGCACATTGGAGAACAATACGGAGTGGCGAATGGTAGAACCGGTGATCAGACAACCGCCTGAAATCATCGAATCCACTGCCATACCGCGACGATCATCATCATCAAAGGCAAATTTGGCCGGTGGCAATTGCTCCTGGTTGGTCCAGATCGGCCAGTTTTTATCGTACAGATTCAGATCCGGCGAGATTTCAGCCAGATTGATATTGGCTTCCCAGTAGGCGTCGATCGTACCCACATCGCGCCAGTATCCGGATGCGCTGGTATTGCCATCCATGAACGGGAAGGCGAAGGCATTGGCATTTTCTATGGCATGTGGAATCAGATCATGGCCGAAATCATGGGTGGATGATTCATTGGTCGCATCCTCCTTCAGGCGGTCACGCAGGTATTGGGCGGAGAATACATAAATACCCATTGAGGCCAGCGACTGGGAATCATCACCCGGCATGGATTTGGGATTGTCCGGTTTTTCAGCAAATTCAACGATGCGTGAATCATCATCAATGGCCATCACGCCGAAAGCCTTGGCCTCGTCCAGCGGTACCGGAATACAACCTACGGTGATATCCGCATCTTTGGCAACGTGGGCGGCAATCATTTTACCGTAATCCATCTTGTAGATGTGGTCGCCAGCAAGAATGACGACATAGTCAGGGTTATAGTGACGGACAATATCCAGATTTTGGTAGACCGCGTCGGCAGTACCGGTATACCAGCCTTCACCCTGGCGTTGCTGGGCCGGTAGCACTTCAACGAACTCGCCGAACTGACCGGACATGAAGCTCCAGCCACGTTGTAGGTGGCGTTGCAGAGAATGTGATTTGTACTGAGTGACAACAGAGATGCGACGGATGCCTGAATTGATACAGTTGGACATGGGAAAATCGATAATTCTGAATTTTCCGCCGAAAGGGACGGCCGGTTTGGCACGCCAGTCGGTCAGTGCTTTTAAACGTGAGCCTCGTCCACCGGCCAGCACCATGGCGACCGTGTTGGATGTCAGCTTACTGATGTTGCGCTCCATTTGTGGACCGATGTGATCCTCATTGCTTGGAACCATAATTATCTCCTTTTACCCTCGCTGGAATGTGAAGCGCACTCTACCAGCAAGCATGATTGTTCGCCATGTGGTTTTAAGATTCGGGTTCCGATAGTATGCCGCAGCCATAAAGGGAGGATTTCCATGCAGATTGAAGCTGTATCAACCCAGCCATTCGAAGGCCAGAGGCCGGGGACGTCTGGATTGCGAAAAAAAGTAAAAGTATTCCAACAGGCGCACTATCTGGAAAATTTTGTGCAGTCTGTATTTGATTCGATTGGTGATTTTGTCGGACAGACGCTGGTGGTGGGCGGTGATGGGCGCTATTATAACCGTGAAGCCATTCAGACTATTCTGAAAATGGCCGCAGCCAATGGTTTTAGCAAAGTTTTTGTAGGGCAGGGCGGTATTCTCTCCACCCCGGCTGCATCCTGTGTGATTCGCAAGTATGGTGCATATGGTGGCCTGATTCTCTCAGCCAGCCACAATCCGGCAGGGCCTGATGATGATTTCGGCATTAAATACAATATCGGTAGTGGCGGCCCGGCCCCGGAATCTGTGACCGAAGCGATATACGCCGGTACGCAAGATATTAGCTATTATGATATTGTTGAATGCGCCGATGTGAATCTGGATCAAACAGGCAGTTTTGAACTGGTCGGCATGCAGGTGGACGTGATCGATGCGGTGGCCGATTATGCTGAATTAATGCAGTCGCTGTTTGATTTCGATGCTATTCGAGGTTTGCTGTCTGACGATTTTTCCATGGTGTTTGATGCCATGCACGCTGTAACCGGCCCTTATGCGAAAATAATTATTGAAGATATGCTGGGTGCTGCTGACGGTACAGTGATGAACGGCGAGCCGAAAGAGGATTTTGGTGGTGGGCATCCCGATCCGAATCTCACCTATGCACATGAACTGGTGGATATTCTCTATGGCGATGATGCACCTGATTTTGGTGCAGCATCGGATGGTGATGGTGACCGCAATATGATTCTCGGCAATCATTTTTTTGTGACACCGAGCGATTCACTGGCTGTGATGGCAGCCAACGCGCAGCTGGTGCCCGGTTATGCTTCCGGCATCAGCGGTGTGGCCCGTTCCATGCCGACTTCAGCTGCGGCTGATCGCGTGGCCGAATCGCTGGGTCTGGATTGTTATGAAACCCCAACCGGCTGGAAATTCTTCGGTAATTTGATGGATGCTGGCCGGGTAACGTTGTGCGGTGAAGAGTCATTCGGCACCGGCTCCGATCATGTGCGTGAAAAAGATGGCCTTTGGGCGGTATTGTTCTGGCTCAATATTCTGGCAGTGCGCAAACAGTCGGTTGAGTCGATCCTGACAGACCACTGGAAAAAATTTGGTCGTAACTACTATTCCCGCCATGATTACGAAGGTGTAGATTCGGCTGCGGCGGCACAGGTTTTGCAGCATGTACGAGATCAGTTTTCTTCCTTGCCGGGCACGCAGCTTGCAGGACGGATGGTGGAAAATTGCGATGATTTTGCCTATACCGATCCGGTGGATGGCAGCGTCAGCGAAAATCAGGGTGTGCGGATTTTGTTTGAGGATGGTTCGCGAATTATTTACCGTCTCTCCGGCACAGGAACCAGCGGTGCGACGATTCGTTTGTATTTGGAATCCTATGAAGCTGATCAGAACAAACACGGGCTGGATGCACAGGATGCATTGGCTGATATGATTGCAGCGGCGGGTGAAGTTTCGCAACTGCAACAACTGACCGGACGCGATAAACCCACCGTTATAACCTGAGTGGAATCCCTCTGTATCCCCCCTTGTAAAGGGGGGCGCAATAATTAAAAGTGAGGCAATGCATGAATAAACCAATTTTATCACCTGAAGCCTGGGCAGTTGTAGAAGCGCGTTCACACGATCCGTTTGGCTGGCTGGGTATGCACGAACATCCGGATGGTGGTGTGATTGTGCGTGCATTAAGCGGGCAGGCTGAAAAAATGTGGTTGCTGCCCGAAAGCGGCAGAGCGCAGGTGATGAAGCGCATTGAAGGCACGGATATATTTGAGAAACACTGGAAAGGCGGTGCTTTCGATAAAGTCTATCGTTTCCGCATTGAGAATCACGATGGACACCGTTGGGAAATCGATGATGTCTACAACTTTGGCCCCGTTCTGGGCGAAATGGATTTGCACCTGATTGGCGAAGGCAATCATTTTGAAAAATACCGTATTATGGGTGCGCATGTGCGTGAACATGAAGGGGTGAACGG
>JAUZQI010000119.1 GCA_030951095.1 Mariprofundus sp.
GGCGATATATAATAAATATTGGTAACAACTAAACGCGGTAGAGGAGAATTATGATGAATGCACAACGCGCTCAAACCATTGCGGATTCATTCTCACGTATCAGTACATTTGCTGTTGAACAGACAAAACGAGGTGTCCTGGTTCACTATCTGGGTAAACATGCCTATTTTGTCAGGGAAGCCTGCTTCTGGCCTTTTGCCTTTAATCTCGGACGTGTCTGCCACGAAGAGGGGCAGGTCGCCGAAATCGAAGCAGAATTAACAGCTTAAGCTTCTTTTTTTCGAAATAGAAAGAACAACCAGGCCAGACCTGTCAGCAGCATGGCAGATGAAAGTAGCATGCCCATGGTGACCGGGCCAAACAGGAAGCCCAGTTGTGCATCCGGCTGACGGAAGCTCTCGCAGATAATGCGCGCAACAGCATAACCGCTGAGGAATATCGCCACGCGAGCGCCTGCAGGCCAGGCCTTCTTGCGCACAAACCACAACAGTAAAAACAGCGCGATTCCTTCCAGAGCCATCTCATACAACTGGCTCGGATGCCTTGGTTCAGGCCCGGCATGAGGGAATACCATCGCCCACGGCACATCTGCAGGATTTTCAACAATGCGGCCCCATAACTCGCCATTGATGAAGTTGCCCAAACGGCCAAACATCAGACCAAGCGGAGCCACAGTAAAAAAGAAATCAGATAATTTCAGAAATGGCAGATCATGTTTTCTGCAATAGAACCAGCCGGCCACGATCGGCCCGACCATGCCGCCATGGAAAGACATGCCGCCCTGCCAGACATAAAAGATCTCAATCGGGTGCCCGATGTAATAGCTGAAATTGTAAAACAGCACATAACCGATACGTCCACCGATAACCACGCCAAGAATCAATGTGGTAAACAGTCCTTCGTAAGCATCTCTGGAAACCCTGGTTTCCCACAAACATTCACTCTTGAGCTGCAGGCGAACCAGATACCAGGTGGCAAAAAAGCCCGCGACATACATCAGGCCATACCAGTGAATGGCCAGCGGTCCAATCTGCAGCGCTACCGGGTCAATACCGCTCCAGACCATCAGTAGATCACCCAGAGTAGCAGCCAACCGAAAAGAATCCGGTAGATGCCGAAAGCGACAAATGTGAAGTGTTCGAGAAAGCGGATGAACAGGCGCATTGCCAACCAGGCCGAAACAAAGGCGATGACAAAACCTGCAAGCAATGGTGCAAGTTGGGCTCCGGCGAAGTCCTGATAATGTTTAAGCAGATCAAAACCGCTGGCCGCCAGCATCACCGGCAGGGCAAGCAAAAAGGAAAATTCGGCACTGGCCTTGCGATCCAGGCCAACGATCAGGGCACCGATAATGGAGGCACCTGCCCGGCTGGTGCCGGGAATCAGTGCGAATACTTGCGCCATGCCGATCCACAATGCCTGTTTGTAACTCATATATTCCACATCTTTCACCGGATAACCCTTGTCCCGGTGCAGATACTCCACAATCAGGAAGATGATACCGCCAACGACAAACATGATAGCCACGGTTTCAACCGTGAACATAGCTTTGATCTGCTTATGAAAGAGTAAACCGACAACACCGATCGGAATGAAAGCCAATACTACTTTTTTCCATAGATCTAGATGTTTGAGGGTGAATTTTTCGCTGTAATTCGCGACTACGGCAAGGATGGCAGCAAGCTGGATAATGACTTCAAAGGCTTTGTTTCCCTCGCTCTGCGCAATACCCAGCCAGTCGCTGACGACGATCATGTGTCCTGTAGATGAGATGGGCAGAAATTCTGTGACGCCTTCAATCAGCCCCAGAATTATCGCCTGTATTATATCCATCGTCAGCAATCCTCACAGTTTGTCAGCGCAGTAGAAGCTGCGACACCCTACGGGATGTTTTTTTCGAAACAACACTGCTACGCTGAGCCGAATTAATCTCCGGCTAGGAAAGGAACAGTACCCATGAAAAAATTCTTCAGCACATTGATGACCTGGCTGGACCGCTTGCGCCGTATTCTGGTCAATGGACTCTTTGTCCTTTTCCTGCTGATCTTCATTGTGGCGATCACTGCCGATCAAACTTCAGTGCCTGATGATGCTGCACTTGTGATCAACCCCGTTGGAAAAATTGTTGAAGAGCTGGAGCTGCCATCACCTGCACTCATGCCTTCAGGATTGAATGTCTCAGCCCCCAATCAGACACGCCTGCATGATCTAGTCGCCACTATTCGCTATGCCGCCAATGACCCGCGTATTCGCCTGATCGTTCTGGAACTGGATCAGATGGGTGCAACTTCACTGCCCAAATTGCAGGAGATCAGACTCGCCATAGAAAATTTTAAAAAGACTGAGAAAATGGTCATCGCTGTCGGCCCGAACTACAGCCAGTCACAATATTATCTGGCCGCAACGGCCGACCAGATTTTTCTCAACCCGCTCGGGGCTGTAGCGATTTCAGGTTTTGCTGTTTACCGTAATTACTTTAAAGATCTTCTGGCACAGCTGCATATCGACATCCAGCTGTTTAAAGCCGGCGAGTATAAATCCGCTGCAGAGCCGCTGGTGCGCAACTCCATGTCGGATGCTGATCGTCGCTCCAACAAACAGATGGTCGAAGTGCTCTGGTCTGAATACAAAAATGATCTGGCGAAAATGCGCGGCATCAAACCTGAGAGAATGCAAACTGTACTGGATCAACCATCCAAATATCTTGCTCAGCATGGCAACAGCCTCGCTGAACTGGCGAAAGCCGAAGGGCTTGTGGATACGCTGGCCGATGCTGGCGATATCGAGAGCTACATTTCCGGTGCCATGGGTTATCCATCGGGCGACTACCCCTCTATTGAATTCCACGACTATATGAGCGCGGTAAACGGCGAAGGTATTACTGAGCAAAAAGATCGTGTAGGCATTATTACTGCCAGCGGCATGATACTTGATGGCAAACAACCACCGGGAACTGTCGGCGGTGAATCTATGCAGATGATGCTGGAGAAGGCCCGCAAGGACACCAATATTAAAGCCGTTGTTATTCGCGTGGACAGTCCAGGTGGCAGCGCTCAAGCATCTGAAGTGATCCGTGCCGCAGTCAACCGTCTGAAAGCCAGCGGTAAACCTGTTGTGGTTTCGATGGGCAGTGTTGCGGCTTCCGGCGGCTACTGGCTGGCGGCACCTGCTGATGAGATCTGGGCGTCGCCAACAACCATTACCGGCTCCATCGGTGCCTTCGGTATTCTGGCCAATGCCGGCAAAGGCTTGGAAAAGTTGGGGATTCATTCCGATGGGTTGGGAACTACCGCTGTTGCGGCTGGCATCCGGGGTGATCGACCGTTGCCGGATGAGTTGGGTAAGGTCATGCAGCTCTCCATCGATTTTATCTACCAGCGATTCCTACAGGTTGTTGCAGATGGCAGGAATATTCGGAAAGCAAAAGTTGCTGAACTGGCTGAAGGACGCGTATGGACCGGTATAGATGCCCATCGTCTTGGTTTGGTTGATTCACTTGGCAGTTTCGACGATGCGGTCGCCTCTGCTGCCAAAAGAGCCAATCTGGAAACCTACAGCAAGCAGTGGATTCAGCAGCCGATGGGGCTGCGTGAGCTGCTATTGGTCGAAATGTTCGGCAATGCCGACAGCTATTTCTCCGGAATCTTTTATGCGCTGGAGAACAAGCTCTTGGCACTAACCGGCATTTCTCTGCCGGCGCAATCGATACAACATGCCGCGAAACTGGCTGAAATGGTCGGCCTCTCCGACCGGGCTCCGAGTGTGTTTACCATTTGCAATGTTGAAGTAACACCATAATTTAACCGCTTCAGGTTCCCTGCTCGGGGGCGAGTAAATCATCAGGGCAAGCCGGGGAATGCTACAATGATAGACTCGGCCCCATTTGGCCGGGTTAGACCTCACCGACCAGATTCAATATTCAAGACCTGGCACCGAAACCATAGCTCATGCCATCATCACGCAGCACGCTGCGGTAATTCCAAAGTTTATTTACGATATCTGCTGGGCTCATGTTATTTTCCCTGTTCACTTTCTTTTATTTCGATGGTGCGGCGAATCTCATCTGCACATTTATTTAGCCCTGCAAGTATGGCAACTGCAACCTGTGCCGGAAACGCTGCTGGTAACATCGCTTTGACTTCCCCAATCACATCAGGTGTAGCCTCAACAATCTCTGCAAGTATCTCATGAACCTGAGCACCCAGCCCAAGCTTTTCTGCTACGCTATAAAAATGCCTGGGGCAAATTTCCTTCAACTTGTAATGTACATTTTTAGATTTAAACGCCATGGCCAGCTTTGCATCATGAGGGCTTAGCTGATTCGCTTTTTTACCCATAATGGGCCAAGTTGAAAGCACATCATAAATGGGCGTCATCCGATAAGTGCCCGAAGCTTCATGAAACAGGCTGAAATTCTTCGCAT
>JAUZQI010000012.1 GCA_030951095.1 Mariprofundus sp.
GAAGCGCTGATCAAACCATGATTCACGATCCTGCATGTGAAATGAACGATTTCTTCGTTAAAGATTTGAGTCATAGCGGTGCTATGCCTTGCAATCTTTGCCTTGAGCTCCTTCATTTCCCATTGCGGTCTCATCAAACCAAATTTAATCAGCATTTCCCTAAGCGATTGATTAGACCATGAACACGGCAGCCCACGCCATTGTCAATCTGCTGCTGTTTCGCAAATCGGCGCGCGACACGCATGCGTTTGCCATTATGTCCGGCGCACTGCTGCCGGATGCGCCGATGTTTATTTTCTATTTCCAGGCCAAGATACAGGGCTTGAGCGAACGTGTTATCTGGCGCGATAGCTATTTCGATGCCGGTTGGCAGGCAACCTTCGATGCATTCCATTCTTTCCCGTTGCTGGGGCTGGCATGGTTATTGGCCTGGCGTGCGCGCTTGCAGGTTCTGTGTATTTTCTTCGCCAGCATGGTCATGCATTCGCTGTTCGATTTTCCATTACATCACGATGATGCGCATCGCCATTTCTGGCCGCTGCTCGATTTTCGCTTTGCCAGTCCGATTTCTTACTGGGATACGGCCCACTACGGCCAGTTTATTGCGCCACTGGAGTTGCTGGTTGTGGTGGCTGGCGGCGCATGGTTGTTGCGTACATCCGAATCGACAACACTGTTTCGCTGCGTGGCTGCGATACTTTTTATCTACCTTACCTTTTGGGCTGTAGCGACAGTCATCTGGAGATAGGGCGCAACAAGGAGATCAATATGGGTATGTTAATCAATGGGGTTTGGAAAACAGACGATGGCAAGTGGGCCTCAAAGGACGGTAAATTTCACCGTTCGCAGTCACAGTTCCGCTGTGCGATCGGCGATGAATGTTTTCCGCTCGAGATGGATCGTTATCACCTGTATGTCAGCCTCGCTTGCCCGTGGGCACATCGCACGCTGATCTTTCGCAAGCTGAAAGGACTGGAGAAGATCATTCCCGTTACCATTGTGCATCCGCACATGCTGGATCAGGGCTTGCAGTTCGCTTAACCGGAACCGCTGTACAGTTTTACGCATGCCCATCAACTCTACAGCAAAGCCGATGCGCATTATTCAGGGCGCGTTACCGTGCCGATTCTGTGGGACAAAAAAGGGCAGGCCATCGTGTGTAACGAATCAGCCGAAATTCTCCGCATGTTCAATTCAGCTTTTAATGCTCTGACGGGTAACAGCGATGACTACTATCCAGTTGAACTGCGCGATGAAATTGATGCAATCAATACCTTTGTCTACGGCAATATCAATAACGGCGTTTATCGTTGCGGCTTCGCCACGATCCAGAAGTCTTACGAAGAGGCTTTCGACAAGTTGTTTGCAGCACTGGATAGCGTGGAAGCAAGGCTGGCCGGGCAGCGTTATCTGGTCGGCAATTGTATTACCGAAGCCGACTGGCGTTTGTTCACCACGCTGATCCGCTTTGATGTGGTTTATTTCGGCCATTTCAAATGCAACCGCAACCGCATTGCCGATATGCCGAATCTGTCGAACTATCTGCGCGACCTCTATCAGCAGCCTGGCATTGCCGAAACGGTAAATTTTGAGCACATCAAACAGCATTATTATTATAGTCACGAATCGATCAATCCGACCCGTATTGTGCCCAAGGGGCCGGAACTGGATTTTAGCTTGTCGCATTATCGCGATACCACCAGATCACAAAGTAACCCCAGGCAACATAATCATATTTCAAGAGGAGACGCCTTATGAGTAATCCTGTCATTGCTGATAACAAACCAGTCAAAGTCAATCTTGCCAAAGGACAGGAATATCATTTTTGTACCTGCGGCAGGTCAAAAAGTCAGCCTTTTTGTGACGGTTCACATGTCGGAACACCTTTTACGCCACGGGTGATCACCGTTGATGAAGATCAGGAGGCATGGTTGTGTGCCTGCAAGCATTCAAATAATTTGCCGTTTTGCGATGGCACGCACAAACAGTTTTCAGTCGATCAAGTAGGCAAAGAAGGCCCCGGTCTAACGCTGGCTGAAAGCAATGTGCCCGTGGCTGTGGCCACTCCCGAGGAGCCGACGGTTGCCTTCATTCATGAACTTGCACGTGATGGATTAACAAAGACCGGGCATCACGGACCAATGACATCCATGGGCGTACCTCGACATGAACTTCCACATTGGGATCAGCTCCAAATCATGGCTGCTCAAATGGCAAACAAACCACTGTTGGAAGACCATCAAGTTGGCACGGAACTGGTCATCGGGCCGGAAGCTAGGAAACCACTGCGTTTGAACATTCCACTGTTTGTCTCCGATATGAGTTTCGGCTCCCTTTCAGAAGAGGCCAAAATAGCCATGGCCCGGGGTGCAGAGCTTGCGGGAACAGGGATTTGTTCCGGAGAAGGCGGCATGTTGCCTGAAGAGCAGCAAGCGAATTCCCGCTATTTTTATGAGTTTGCCAGCGCTGAGTTCGGCTATACAGAGGAGGTGCTGAACAAAGTTCAGGCATTTCACTTTAAGGGTGGACAGGGTGCAAAAACCGGCACCGGCGGGCACCTGCCGGGTAACAAGAATAAAGGTAAAATTTCGCAAGTCCGGGGCATTACGGAAGGCAAGCCGGCAGTGTCTCCTCCGACATTCAAAGACCTTTCTTCCACATCAGATTTCAAGCGCTTTGCAAATCGCATTCGGGAAATCACTGGCGGTATCCCGATTGGTTTCAAGCTAAGTGCGAATCATATTGAGAAAGATATCCAGTTTGCACTGGATGCCGGTGCGGATTACATCATTCTGGATGGTCGCGGTGGAGGCACAGGGGCGGCACCGGAGATATTCAGGGATCACATCAGTGTCCCCACCATTCCTGCACTCGCCAGGGCCCGCCGGTATCTGGATGAGAAAAACGCAAGCGGGCGTGTCACACTAATTGTTACAGGAGGGCTACGCATGCCGATTGACTTCGTCAAGGCCATGGCATTAGGGGCTGACGGCATTGCAATTGCAAATAGCGCCATGCAAGCCATTGGCTGTGTAGCAGCCAGGATGTGCAATACCAATAACTGCCCGGCAGGTGTCGCAACGCAAAACGCTGAACTGCGCAAACGTTTGAATATAAAAAAATCTGCGATTCAGTTACATAATTTTTTCAACGCTTCTGTAGAATTAATGCAGGTTATGGCGCGTGCTTGCGGACATGACCATGTGAATAAATTCAATAAAGAAGATCTGGCAACTTGGCACCGTGAAATGGCACTGTTGTCGGGCGTGAGATATTCAGGTTTTGTGAATTCGAACAACATGGAGAAGTTTTCATCATGAGTATCACCATTTATCCTGCCATCAGCGTTCCAGAAGGTGACGGCATTATCGTCAAGCGACTGATGCCGGTGCATGGTCTGCATAGCTACGATCCGTTTGTGTTATTGGATCATTTTGATATTAGCGGCGGCGGGTTTCCTGATCATCCGCATCGCGGCTTTGAGGCAATCACCTATCTGTTCGATGGGGGCATGAATCACACGGATAACCTTGGTAATAAAGGCATCGTCCATGCCGGCGGAGCCCAGCGCTTCACGGCTGGCCGGGGCATGGTGCATTCCGAATTTCCGGATGGCAGTGCTCACGGTATTCAGCTGTGGATTAATTTACCCAAACGACTGAAATCAATTGCGCCGGCTTACCAGCAATTGCAGGCTGATATGATTCCTGAAGTGCATCATGATGGTGTCACGATTCGTACCATTGTCGGTGAGGATGGCGCTATCAGCCTTCACACAGATGCGGAGTATCTGGATTTACAGTTGCGACCGGAGAGCCGTTTTGAACGTAAGATTGCAGCTGGAGCCAGAGGATTGGTCTATGTCGTGGATGGCAGCATCGAAATAAATGGCTTAACGCTTGAATCCGGGCAGGCCGCATGTATGGATGATATCGCCATCACGAATATTATAAGCGCAAACGAATCCCGCCTGATGTGGTGCTTCGGAAGCCCGCACAACGAGCCGATCCATCAGCATGGACCATTTGTGGATTAGGACACACATTAAGATAGAAATGCCTTGCCGCGTACAAAAAATACGTATCGCTACGGTCAGATGCGTTTGAACAGTCTCTCTAACCCGGGCTAATTGTTTTGGCGGTAGGGGTGATCACTCATGTGCGTCAACAGATTACCAAGGTAACCGCGTAACTCCCGGCGATCCACGACGGCATCAATCAGTCCGTGTTCGAGCAGAAATTCGGAACGCTGGAAACCTTCAGGTAATTTTTGACCTACTGTTTCCTGGATGACGCGAGGGCCGGCAAAACCTATCAGGGCTTTTGGCTCGGCAATAATGATATCGCCAAGCCATGCAACTGAGGCGGAAACACCACCCATGGTCGGGTCGGTTAACAGGCAGATAAAGGGCAGGCGTGCTGCATTGAGTTGGTTGACGGTGGACGACGTTTTGGCCATCTGCATCAGCGATAAAACACCTTCCTGCATGCGAGCGCCGCCGGATGCGGTCACCAATAGGTAGGGGCAATGACGTTCCAGTGCATACTCCATGCCACGAACGATTTTTTCACCGGCGACGGAACCCATGCTTCCGCCCATATAACTGAATTCGAAAATGGATGCAGATACAGTGCGGCCCTGGATATCACCCAGATAATTGCGTATGGCATCCTCCGGACCTGCCTTCTTGGAAGCATCTCTGATGCGGTCTTTGTATTTCTTTTTATCCTTGAAGTTTAATGGATCCTGGGAACGCAGTTCGGTATCAGACTCATCAAAACTGTCCGGGTCGAATAGCAGCTCGGCGCGTTGACGTGCAGACATGCGTAAATGGTGATCGCACTTTAAGCATACCATGCCATTGTGATCCAGTTCTTTATTATATAGCGCTTCGGAGCAGTTCGGGCATTTTACCCACAATCCTTCCGGCGAACCGGAATCACTGGATTTCAGGATATTCTTGGGTGTTTCAATCAGGCGTGTAAACCAGCTCATAAATCAACAGACCTCTTTCCCTGACGGGTATGAATATGCCACTTCGTAAGTGGAGTACTATTTCGGGGTGGCAAACCGACCCTTTGTTGTTTCAATGTTAAGGATGCACTGATTCAGAGCATTCTTAAAATAATAATTCATCAACCTGTGTCAACATGCGCAGGTGGCGCACATTCAGCGCTTCAACTTCGGCAGTGATGATATTCAGTGTTTCCGGTTTCATATGGTAAAGATAGACAGGCACATTTCCAAGCTGTTCAAATTTTCGCAGGTCTTCCATCATCCCTTTCGGGGTAAGATGGCCACTGAGGTCGGCCAGATATTGATATTCGTTTGGAAATGAACAATCCATGATGATACCTTTCAGATTCGGTTGTGCATTGGCGATTTCCCAGATGCGATCGGTATTGCCGGTGTCGGCAGTATAAATCATCTGTTTATTGTTCTGTTCAACCAAAAAACCTGTGCAAGGAACGGGGTGGTTGACTTCGATGGCTGTAATACGAACGCCATCGATCTCAAAAGGTGTTTCAGGTTCAATATCATTAAGCCTGAGGATGGGGTCTTCTGCATTGGGGATCCTGGTAAAGTCGGGCCAGATCAGATCGTTCAGAAAATGTTTTTTGAGTATCCGGTTGCTTTCAGGTTGGCTATGAATGGTAATGGTTCTGTTATCGACATTTCCACCCAGCCGTTTGATTGAGCGGTTATCCGCAAGAAATGCGATGTCTTTGATATGGTCAAGGTGGATATGGGAGAGACAGATATGTTGAATGTTATGCTGCTCTTCCAGTGATAATGTTTCGGTAGGAGAGCCGGCATCCAGCAGGATAGAATCATTAACCAGTAGTGATGTTAGCCGAAAGCCGAGCAATTGTCCGCCGTAACAGCCCAGTACCTTGATTCTCATGCTGTGGCTGCTGTCGAAACTGAAGTCACTGCTTTACGCATTTGACTGGCAGAGTCTATTAATGTGGCAAGGATAGCATCGTTATCCTTCGCCTCGCTTATGCGGGAAACGAAATGGCTGCCAACGACAACACCATCGGCAAACTGTGCTACCTGAGTTGCCTGTTCGGGCGTTTTGACACCAAAGCCAACACATACAGGCATATCGCTCATGCTTTGAATATGCGTAACTTTGTTGCGAATGAGATTAATATCCCCCATATCTGCTCCGGTAATACCGGTGAGTGACACATAGTAAATAAAGCCACTACCATTTTCACTGGCCAAACGGATGCGCTCATCCGTTGATGTGGGTGATAGCAGAAGAATACGATCCAGGTTATGTTTTTTCAGCGCTGCATCGCAGATGTGGCCTTCTTCAGGTGGAATATCTACAATCAGTACGGCATCAGCGCCAGCATCTTGTGCATTTTCAGCAAACATTTCAAAACCCATGGCGTAGGGTACATTGGCATAGCCCATCAGTACAATACCTAAATCAGGGTGGGTTTCGCGTACGGATCTGGTTAGCGAAAAAACATCACCGATATGCACGCCAGCTTCCAGGGCTCGCTCACTGGCTGCCTGAATGACTGGCCCGTCCGCCATGGGATCAGAAAAGGGCATGCCAATTTCCAGAATATCAGTTTGATCCGCCAGCGCATGCAGGAGTTCCCGGCTGGTGGCAATGTCGGGGTCACCAGCTGTCAGGTAGCCAACCAACGCTGCGTGGCCTTCTCGTTTGCAGCGCTCGAATACTTTAGATAATCGTATGTTCATGACTCATTCTCCAGCCAGCCCAGATGTTTGAAAACAGTATTCATATCCTTGTCACCACGACCGGAGAGGTTGATCAATACGATTTGGTTAGAATGCATTGTTTTGGCGATTCGGGCTCCTGCGGCCAGTGCATGGCTGGATTCGAGCGCCGGGATGATGCCTTCGCTGCGGGTTAGTAGCTGCAGTGCTTCCAGTGCTTCATCATCCGTAGCGGCATCCAGTTGCAGACGGCCTTCTTCCAGCATGAATGCCAGCTCCGGCCCGACACCGGGGTAATCAAGTCCGGCAGAGATGCTGTGTGTGCCCGTCACCTGTCCTTCTTCATCTTCCAGTAGAAATGTCAGATTACCATGCAGAATACCGGCTTTTCCTGCTGCCAGAGATGCGGCATGTTTACCGGTGGACAAGCCGTAACCGGCAGCCTCTACAGCTACCAGCCTGACCGATTCGTCGTCGCGGAACGGATGCAACAGGCCCATTGCATTGGAGCCTCCGCCGACACATGCGACAGCAACATCCGGCAATCTGCCGGCCTGTTTCAAAATTTGTGCCCGTGCTTCCTGACCAATGACGGTGTGAAACTGTCGTACCAATAGCGGGTAAGGATGTGGGCCGGCTGCTGTGCCAAAGATATAAAACGTGTTTTCACAGCTTGCCACCCAGTTGCGCAGCGCCTCATTGACTGCATCCTTGAGTGTTGCGGTGCCAGAATCGACCGGGATGACATTGGCTCCGAGCAATCGCATACGCAGGACATTAGGCATCTGCCGTGCTATATCCTCACGACCCATGTAAATATCGCAGTCCATGCCGAACATGGCGGCTACTGTCGCTGTTGCGACACCATGTTGTCCCGCACCTGTTTCGGCGATGACACGTTTTTTACCCATACGGCGAGCCAGTAGTCCCTGCCCGATGGTGTTATTGATTTTATGTGCGCCGGTGTGGGTTAAATCTTCCCGTTTCAGGTAGATTTGCGCGCCGCCAATTCTTCTGGACAGGCGTTCAGCATGATAGAGTGGCGTGGCACGGCCAACATAATTTTCCAGCAGCTGCAGGCGTTCGGCATGAAATGCATCATCATTCC
Organism: Mariprofundus sp.; assembly: GCA_030951095.1. Taxonomy (GTDB): domain Bacteria; phylum Pseudomonadota; class Zetaproteobacteria; order Mariprofundales; family Mariprofundaceae; genus Mariprofundus. The sequence continues at coordinate 7,811 of JAUZQI010000012.1, forward strand.
AGGCATCAAAAAAAGCTTCTTCGATTTCCTTAAGCGGTTGCATCAGCGTTTCAGCCGCAAAGCGACCGCCAAAGCGACCGAAGTGCCCGCCCGCATCAGGAGGGTGTTTGATTTCCAGATCATACATGGAAGCAAAGTCGGTATGTTGAAATGATGCGTTCACAAGGGCTCCTTGTTTAGGGAAGCGCTGATTAAACCATGATTCTCGATACTGCATCCAAAACAAACGATTTCGGCGTTAACGGTTTTAGACATGGCGGTGCTATGCCTTGCAATCGTTGCCTTGAACTCGTTTGTTTTGAATTGCAGCCTCATCGGTCAGGTTTAAATCAGCGCCTCCTTAGGTGTTATTCACTGCGTTAACGAAGGCACGCATTTTTTCGGCATCCTTGATGCCCGGGGACAATTCAACGCCGGAGGATACATCCAGTGCAAACCATTGGCGAACAGACAAGGCTGCATGGATATTATCGGCATTGAGTCCACCGGCTAGCGTCAGAGGGTAATCGTGTTTGAATCCCTGCAACAGCGACCAGTCGAAAGCAGTGCCGGTACCACCGTATACACCGGCAGGGGCTTTGGTATCGAGCAATAGCGGGCAGTTAAAACCGGCGGCATGTTTCAGGTCATCCGGGCTGGATACTGGAATGGATTTCAATACACGCCGGCGCTGTGCTTCACAGAAGCCGGGGGTTTCATCACCATGCAATTGAATAACACCAAGGGGGACGGTTTGCAGTATTTTGGCAATAAAATCCTGTGTCGGGTTTACAAACAGCCCGACAGCCGAGACGAAAGGGGGCAGCTGGCGGATGATAGCCGCAGCTTTCTGTGCTTCGATATAACGCGGGGATTTCTCATAAAAGACGAAACCGACTGCATCTACCCCCAGGCTGGATGCCTCAAGGGCATCTTCCAATCGGGTAATGCCACAGATTTTGATACGAGTGCGCGCCTTGTTTTGAACTGCTACCATGGCAGCACTCTAGGTGGTGCTTGCACGGATGCCAAATTGGCATCATTTCAGTTGTATCATGCCAGATGGTAAATCAGGAACGGATTCCACTCTGACGATGCGGCTCCTGCCGCTCACCTGCCTGCGGCACAGAGTGGATTCAATATCCAACTATCCAGTCGGATTGTGGTGGCCCATCCTAACGCGAATGTGTTTTTTCCACCCCGTGGTATGAAACATTAGGGAAGCGCTGATCAAACCATGATTCACGATCCTGCATGTGAAATGAACGATTTCTTCGTTAAAGATTTGAGTCATAGCGGTGCTATGCCTTGCAATCTTTGCCTTGAGCTCCTTCATTTCCCATTGCGGTCTCATCAAACC
>JAUZQI010000120.1 GCA_030951095.1 Mariprofundus sp.
CGTTTTACCCATGCGGTCATGTCGAAGCGCTCCAATTATACCACTGGTCGTATTTATGAGTCGGTCATTCGGCGTGAACGGCGTGGCGATTATCTGGGTGCAACGGTGCAGGTTATTCCACATATTACCGATGCGATTAAAAATGCCGTGTTGTCGCTGCGCTCTGAAGATGTGGATATCGCACTGGTGGAAATCGGCGGTACAGTCGGTGATATCGAATCGCAACCTTTTCTGGAAGCGATTCGGCAACTGCGTTTTGATCTGGGTAAGAAAAATACCACGTATATTCATCTGACACTGGTACCATATATAGCTTCAGCCGGAGAAATGAAATCCAAACCCACCCAGCATTCGGTCAAAATTCTGCGTGAAATCGGTATTCAGCCGGATGTGTTGTTGTGCCGTTCCGATCATCCGATCCCCAAAAGCCAGAAGGATAAAATTGCCTTGTTCTGCAATGTGGGCAGAGACTCAGTGATCGATGCGCCGGATGTGGATACAATTTATGGCGTGCCTCTTAGTTTACGTGAAGGCGGGTTGGGCTCTGTGGTGCTAGAACATTTCCGCATGGATGATCCCGAACCGGATCTGTCAGTATGGGAAGATATTTGCCGTAAGATACGTGAGCCTGAACAGGAAATCCGCAGTGCCATGGTGGGTAAATATGTTGAACTGGCCGATGCCTATAAATCGGTCAATGAGTCGCTGTTTCATGGCGGCATAGCACATGGGGTGCGCGTTAAAATTGAATATATCGATGCGGAATCGCTGGAAAAACATGGTGTGGACTGCCTGCCCGGCATGGATGGCATTCTGGTGCCCGGCGGTTTTGGTCAGCGCGGCACCGAAGGCAAGATTGCTGCGATTCGTTATGCACGAGAAAACAAGGTGCCATACTTGGGTATTTGTCTGGGCATGCAATTGGCGGTGGTTGAATTCGCACGTAATGTGGCCGGCATGCCCGACGCTATCAGCTCCGAATTCAATGAGCGGGCCGAACATCCCGTGATTGCACTGATGACCGAATGGGAACAGGAAGGTGCTCGTATTCAGCGTGATTCCGATAGCGATTTGGGTGGCACCATGCGTCTCGGCGGTTATCCGTGCAGGCTGATTGAAGGCACGAATACATTTGCTGCGTATGGCGCGAATGAGATTCGCGAACGCCATCGCCATCGCTATGAATTTAATAACACCTATCGTGAGCAGCTGGAATCGGCGGGTTTAATTGTTGCAGGCACCTTGCCGGATAATTCGCTGGTTGAGATTATTGAGATTCCAGATCATCCGTGGTTTGTGGCCTGTCAGTTTCATCCGGAATTCCTGTCCCGCCCCTATGCACCGCATCCGCTGTTTGCCGCCTTTGTCGGCGCAAGCAAAGCGCAAGCCTCAGTTTGATGCAAAATACCGTAGTTGTCGACAATGTTCAGGTTGCCAATGATAAACCGTTGGTGTTGCTGGCCGGGCCATGTGTCATTGAGGGTGATGATTTCACACTGAGAACAGCGGGAGCCATTGCCAAAATCGCTAATCGTTGCGGTATTCCCCTGGTCTTTAAATCCAGTTTCGACAAAGCCAATCGCACCAGCAAAGGCGGCTTTCGCGGCCCCGGCATTGATGAAGGTCTGCGCATACTACAACGGGTAAAAGATGAACTGGGCTTGCCGGTTGTTACCGATATTCACGAATCAAATCAGGTGGCCGCTGTAGCTGAAGTCGCTGACTTGTTGCAGACGCCGGCATTTCTGTGCAGACAGACCGATTTTATCGAAGCGGTTGCAGCGGCTGGCAAACCTGTGAATATCAAAAAGGGCCAGTTTCTTGCACCCTGGGATATGAAACATGTGCTCGAAAAAGCACAGGCGACCGGTAATAAAAACATCATGTTATGTGAACGCGGCGCCAGTTTCGGTTACAATAATCTGGTATCGGATATGCGATCCTTGCTGGTGATGCGCGAATTCGGCGCGCCGATTGTTTATGACGCCACCCATTCGGTGCAGCAGCCAGGCGGTCTGGGCGGAGCTACCGGTGGTAATCGTGAATATGTACCGGGGTTATCCCGTGCTGCCGTAGCAACCGGTGTAGCCGCCGTATTTATGGAAGTGCATCCCGACCCCGATAAAGCTCTGTCCGATGGCCCCAATTCGCTGGCGCTGGCCAAGCTGGAATCTGTGCTGACTTCCCTAAGACAGATTGATGCTATTGTGAAAGCCTAAAACAATAATATTTGCGCGGGCAATGTTCCTGCGCGCCTTTCCCTTTCATAGACGCGTAATGTGAGTTTGCGTATTGTTCCGAGCCTTTGATGGGGGATGCGAAGGTATGAGCGGATTCCCTGCCAAAACATACGGCGTCCCGGAGAAATTAAAACCACCCACATTGATGGAATGCATCTGTGGCCAATGATTGAGGTTTTGAATGGCGCTGTTTGAATTGCAATAATTACGAATAAATATGTCGGCAATGATGCCGATCAGGAGAAAATAAGTGAGTGAAATTGTAAAAGTACACGGACGAGAAATTTTTGATTCGCGCGGCAATCCAACGGTTGAGGTTGATGTGACGCTGGCATCTGGTGCCAGCGGACGTGTTGGCGTGCCCAGTGGTGCATCCACCGGTACGCGTGAAGCCGTTGAACTTCGTGATGGCGAAGCCCGCCTTGGCGGCAAAGGTGTTCGTAAAGCTGTGGGTCATGTGAATGCAGAAATTGCGCCGGCGGTTATCGGGCTCGATGCTGCCGATCAGCAGGGGCTGGACGATAAACTGATTGCGCTCGACGGTACCCCGAACAAGGGACGTTTGGGCGCCAATGCTATTTTGGGCGTGTCGCTGGCTGCAGCAAGAGCGCAGTCGGTTGAACAGGGGCAATCGCTGTTCCGTTATCTGGGAGGGGCGGATGCTAATCTGTTGCCGGTGCCGTGCATGAATGTGATTAACGGCGGTTCGCATGCTGATAACAGTATTGATTTTCAGGAATATATGATTGCACCGGTAGGCGCTTCTTCTTTTGCGCAGGCATTAGAGATGGGCGCGGAAGTGTTCCACTCACTGAAATCCGTATTGAAAGCGGGTGGCCATGTTACGGCTGTGGGTGATGAAGGCGGTTTTGCGCCGAACCTGGGTTCCAATGAAGAGGGCATCACGGTGATCCTCGAAGCCATTGAAAAAGCCGGTCTCAAGCCCGGCGATGATGTCGCACTGGCTTCAGATATGGCGGCTTCGGAATTCTACCATGATGGTGAATATGTGTTGGCCGGTGAGGGCAATCGCAAATTTGATGCAGCGGGTCTGGTGGATGTGATTGCGTCATTGTGTCGTCAGTATCCGATTATTTCTGTGGAAGATGGTCTGGATGAAGCCGACTGGGACGGTTGGAAATTATTGACAGACAAGCTTGGCGACAAAGTACAGCTGGTCGGCGATGATTTGTTTGTAACCAACCCCGAAATTCTCAAAGAGGGGATCGATAAGGGCGTGGCCAATGCGCTGCTGGTAAAGGTCAATCAGATCGGCACCTTGAGCGAAACCATTGCAGCTGTGAATATGGCGCATGATGCCGGTTATCGTTGCATGATGAGTCACCGCTCCGGCGAAACCGAAGATGCGACGATTGCCGATCTGGCTGTATCCATGGCAACCGGACAAATTAAGTCCGGCTCTGCTTCCCGTTCGGATCGCATGGCCAAGTACAACCAGCTTTTGCGAATCGAGGAAGAATTGGGCAGTGCTGCACGTTTTGCAGGTCGGGCGGCATTCGCACGTTGATCGGCCATGTCGGGTCGTTAGCATAATCTGAAATGAGCGGACGTATTGGCCGGTGGCTGCTCTGGATTGGTGGAGGGGCCACGATTGTCTACATGAGTTGGAACCTTGTTTTTTCGGATCATGGTTATTTGGTCTATCGACATGAAGCCGAACAGTTGCAACAATTAAAATCTGATGTGGCAACCTTGAAAGCCGAGAGAGAACAGCTGGCCAAAGAGGTGCTTCGACTCAGAAATGATCCGGATGCGCTGGAAGAACTGGTGCATCGGGAACTTGGTTATGTGCATCCGGATGAGTATATGGTGATTATGCCGGGGGATCGCAAACAGGAGAAGAAACCGTGAGCTCTAATATTGTCACTCGATTCGCCCCGTCGCCAACCGGATTACTGCATCTGGGCAATGTTCGCACGGCACTGCTTAACTGGTTATACGCCAGAAAACACGGCGGCCGTTTTTTGCTACGCTTTGAAGATACTGATCAGGATCGGTCGGAACAGGAATATGTCGATGCGATTCAAGCTGATTTGTGCTGGCTGGGGCTGGATTGGGATGAAGATGTGCTGTTTCAGTCTGAACATGCATCCAGCCATAGCAAAGCGTTGAAGAAACTGGCCGAACAGGGGTTGGCTTATCGCTGCTTCTGTTCCGAAACGCAACTGAATCTGGATCGTAAGCTGGCAACTTCGCGTGGCTTGCCTCCGCGTTATACCGGCCATTGCCTTCATCTTTCCAGTAGTGAATCGGAACGACGGGCGGCAACGGAACCGTTTGTATGGCGCTTACGTGTGCATGCCGATGATGGTGAAGTAGTCGTGACGGATGCCTTGCGCGGCAATGTCAGTTTTGCTCTTCGTGACCTTGATGATCCGGTTGTGGTTCGCTCCGATGGTTCATTTACCTTTCTGTTACCCAATGCTGTTGATGATGCATTGGATGGCATCACCCATACATTGCGTGGTGACGATCACCTGACCAACTCAGCCTATCAGGCCTGGCTGTTGGAGCGCTTAGGCTATACGCCGCCAGTGTATTTGCATCATGGCCTGCTGCTGGGGCCGGATGGTGCCAAACTATCCAAACGTAGCGGCAGCCACAGCGTGGCCGAGTTACGTAATGAAGGGTTGTTACCCGGTGCTCTAATTCAGGCTATGGGAAGATTGGGTCATCCGAATATACCGGAAACTGCACATGATGCAGCAGCACTGGCGGCTCATTTTAAGGCTGAACATATTTCTACCAGTTCGATACGCTGGTCAGATGAGGAGATGTGGCGCTGGCATACCCGTCTGATACATGAACTGAATATTGAAACACTGGCTCCCATGATTCAGCCCTATGTGCTGTCAGGTTCATCAGATTCTATGCTTAAATTTGCTGCTCTGATTGGTAAAAATATCGAACGGGCCAGCGATGCAGCGCACTATCAACGCCTGCTGGATACCCATGCCCCGTTGGGTGATGATGCTTTGGCTGTGTTGCAAGAGGCCGGTGCCAGTTTTTATCAGCAGGCGCTGGATGCATGGCAGTCGTTGGCAGAGCCAGACTGGAAAAGCTGGACGGTGGTAGTGAAAGAGAATACAGGTTGCAAGGGGCGGAATCTATTTATGCCATTGCGTGTTGCACTCAGCGGTGCGCTCCACGGCCCTGAAATGTCTGCCGTCGTGGCCTTTCTGGGTAAGAATGGGGTCATAGCCAGGGTCGAGGATGCATATCTTGCATGCATCAAACAACAGGAAATATCATGAGCTTGTATGTTTATAATTCCCTGAAACGCGAGAAGCAGCGTTTTGAACCGTTACAGCCGGGCAAGGTCGGTATGTATGTCTGCGGTGTTACTGTGTATGACTATTGCCATGTTGGTCATGCCCGGGTGATGGTGGTGTTCGATATTATTCATCGCTGGCTACAACAGTTGGGTTTTGATGTCGATTATGTGCGAAACTTTACCGATGTGGATGATAAAATTATCAAGCGTGCTGCAGAACGTGGTATTGCCATTGATGTGCTGACCGATGAGATGATTGCCGCATTTCATGAGGATATCGACAGTCTTGGTTGTCTGCATCCGACCCACGAACCTCGTGCGACTGCCCATATGTCGGAGATGATTACCATGATCGGGGCTCTGGTTGAGCAGGACCGAGCCTATGTGTCCGGCTCCGGTGATGTGTTGTATGCGGTCCGCACATTTGATCATTACGGCAAGCTTTCGGGAAAAAATATTGATGATCTGGAATCCGGCAGCCGTGTCGATGTGGATGAAAGCAAACGCGATCCGCTTGACTTTGTGTTGTGGAAAATGGCCAAGCCGGGTGAACCTACATGGGATTCGCCATGGGGAGCGGGGCGACCGGGCTGGCATATCGAGTGCTCGGCTATGAGTTGTTCGCATTTGGGTGAAACCTTTGATATTCACGGTGGAGGTATGGATTTGAAGTTTCCGCATCATGAGAATGAAATTGCTCAGGCACAGGCTGCCAACGGTGGAGGGTTTGCCCGTTACTGGCTGCATAATGGATTTGTGAATATCAATGCCGAGAAAATGTCTAAATCGCTGGGTAACTTTTTTACCATCCGGGAAGTGACAGTAAAATATCATCCGGAAGTGTTACGTATGTTTATGCTGGGTACGCATTATCGTTCACCG
>JAUZQI010000121.1 GCA_030951095.1 Mariprofundus sp.
CACGATCCACCGATGTAATCACCACATGTTTTAAACCGATCTGCGCCACGGCTTTGGCCAGATTAACCGCCTCATCGGGGTCAATCGGATCCGGTCGGCCCGTCGCCACATCGCAGAATGCACAGGTGCGTGTACAAACACGTCCGAGAATCATGAAGGTGGCCGACCCCTGTTTCCAGCAGCCACCGATATTCGGACAGGATGCTTCTTCACACACCGTGTTCAGCTTGAGCTTGCGCATCAACTGGACGATATCCTTGTATTCTTTCGACATCGGAGCGCGCACTTTTAGCCAGCCGGGCTTGCCTGCCATCGGCTCACCCTGATTGGATGTCTGAATGGGGATCACTTTACGACTCATAGCGCCAAAGCTAACGCATCCATCCATTTCGTAAATCCATCATATTTTATGGACAATTCTGATCTCCTCGTAAAAAGGCCATCCATGGCCTGTTTACTTACGGAAAGCGAAAAGTGTGATTTTCACTTCCTTTACAAATCAAGCACTTGCAAAGCAGACTCTTGATTTGCACGCCCGTCCATGGGCGCGCTGATGACTTTTTACAAAGTCATCAATTCTCGTTGAGCTGAAAATAAACAGACGTGCTTTTCAGTATGATTATTGGCATGATTCGCGATCGTAAACTGCGTATTTGTGCAGTCTTTGGAGTGATTGAATGAATTTATCCTGTTTTATGAAATTGTTTGCTGTGGCTATTGCGGCATCACTTGTCGGTTATTACGCCTTGTCGGCGATTAATCCGATGGGTGTGCCCGCAGCGTCCCTGTTTGCCACAGGCATTACTTTAGGCACAATCCTTGGCGGTTTACTCGTTGCACTTGCGCCGAAACCCGGTGCATCGGAAACGGTTACAGCCAGCAGTAATATATACGTGGGCAACCTGCCGTTTAATGCAGGCAACGATGATGTTAAAAATCTGTTTTCCCCATATGGCGAAATTATCGATGTCCGATTGGTGAAAGATCGTCGTAGCAAACGATTCAAGGGTTATGGATTTGTGGAAATGTCTGTGGCTGATGCCAAGTCCGCCATTCAGCACCTGGATGGTACCGACTACGCCGGACGTACCCTGCGTGTCAATGAGGCCAAAAAGAAAGGCGAAGAATAAACATCAGCAGTGGAAAAACAGGCGTGAAGAAGAAATAATTCACCCCTCACCCCTGAATTTCCCTGCGCTTACGTACGGCTTCAGCAAGTGTATGCAGCAGCTCCTCTGAATCTTCCCAACCCAGACAGGCATCGGTAATACTGATGCCAAATTCCGGTTGCTGACCGGCAATAATATCCTGACGCCCCTCATTCAGATGGGATTCAATCATAATACCGGTGATACAACGATTCCCGGCTGCGATCTGGCTCGCCAGATTCTCACCCACTTGCACCTGACGTTTAAACTGCTTGCGACTGTTGGCATGGCTGCAATCCACCATCAAATGACATGGTAAATCTGAAGCTTCCAATTCAGATACTGCACGAGCCACACTATCGGCATCAAAATTCGGCTCCTTTCCACCGCGCAAAATAATATGACAATCATCATTGCCGGATGTAGAGAAAATAGCCGATTTTCCCTGCTTGGTCAGCGACAAAAATACATGCGGATGGCGAGCTGCATGGATAGCATCAACGGCGATCCGAAAACCGCCATCGGTTCCGTTTTTGAAACCAACCGGACATGACAGGCCGCTGGCCAACTCCCGGTGGCCCTGTGATTCCGTCGTACGTGCCCCAATAGCACCCCAGCTAACCAGATCAGCGACATATTGCGGTGTAATCAAATCGAGAAATTCGGTGCCGGCAGGCACACCCATTTCATTCACATCAAGCAGCAGCTGACGTGCCAACCGGATACCTTTATTGATTTCAAAGCTTTCATCCAGATTGGGGTCGTTGATCAAACCCTTCCAGCCCACCGTCGTGCGTGGTTTTTCAAAATAAACACGCATCACAAGCAGCAAATCCTGGCCAAGCTCCTCCCGCATACGCTGAATATGACGTGCATATTCGAGGCCTGCTTCAGGATTATGAATTGAACACGGGCCGATAATAACCAGCAACCGGTCATCTTCGTCCTGCAGAATTTCATGGATGGCATTACGGGTATCATGGGTGATTCGGGCCGCTGTTTCGCTGATCGGATACTCAGCATGCACCTGTTCCGGTGCTGCGATTTCACTCATCCCGCTAATGCGGAGATCGTCGGTAATGTATTTCATTGCCATGGTGTCCTTATGCCTTTCTGCCAGTCATTTGCCAGCGTGCTACGCTTGCGGCGGCGCAGTATCGCAGAAAATAAACAAAACTGTTAGCCCTTCAGGTACACCGCCAACAACGCATGTGTGCCCGGTCTGACAGGTACCGGAATTTTGACCTGATGACCGCTACCCGGTGCAACCTCCATCGGGTTGCCGTAGCGGGCATCGTTGATGGCATCGATCGTGAATGTGGTATTACCACCCGGATTGACCAGTTCGACCGAGTCTCCGAGCGCGAATTTGTTTTTCACGATCACTTCGGCCAGTTGTTTCTCTGCATCGTAACCGATCACCTCACCGACAAAGCGCTGCGCATCGAATGTCGAATTGCCGGTATCATAACTCTGGGTAGCAGAAGATCGTTTTCGAGTATAAAAACCATCGGTGTAGCCACGATTGGCCAATGCATCAAGCTGAAACATCAGTGATTTATCGAACGGTTTACCGGCCACCGCATCATCAATGGCCTGCCGATAGGTTTGTGTTGTACGTGCCACATAATAATGCGATTTGGTACGCCCTTCGATTTTCAGCGAATCCACCCCGATCTGCACCAGTTGTTCAACATGCTGAACCGCACGTAAATCTTTCGAATTCATGATATAGGTACCATGCTCATCCTCGAATACCGGCATCTGATCATCCGGTCGATTCGGTTCGGTCAGCGTATAAACCTGATCGGCCAGCGGATGTCGCTCCACCTGACCCGTTTCTGCAAACGGTTGCGCATTCATGCCGTCAAGAATCTGATTCGGTACAATCGGAATAATATCACCGGAAATATCCTCAACGGCTTTTTCCATGCCATATTCCCAGCGACAGGCGTTGGTACAACTACCCTGATTGGCATCACGGTGATTGAAATAACCGGATAACAAACAGCGCCCGGAATAGGCCATGCACAAGGCACCATGCACAAATACTTCTAGTTCCATGTCCGGGCACTGCTGCCGAATCTCGGCCACCTCATCAAGCGACAGTTCACGCGATAGAATGATCCGGGAAATACCGACCGACTGCCAGAATTTCACCGCTGCCCAGTTCATCGTATTGGCCTGCACCGATAGGTGAACCGGCATATCAGGCCAGCGTTCACGCACCATCATGATCAGACCGGGATCGGCCATAATCAGCGCATCAGGCTGCATATCAATCACCTGCTGCATATGCTCCAGATAACGTTTCAGCTTGTTGTTGTGCGGCAACAGATTGCTGGCAACAAAAAATTTCCGCCCAAGTGCATGCGCCTCATCAATGCCGGTTTTCAGGTTTTCCAGCTGGAAATCATTGTTGCGCACACGCAGGGAATAGCGTGGCTGACCGGCATAGACGGCATCGGCACCAAAAGCGAACGCATAACGCATGTTTTTGATGGTGCCGGCTGGCGCCAGTAATTCGATATCGGTTTTCATGGTTTACCCTTTTCGGTTTTTCCCTTCTCAATAAGATCGCGCACCAGCGCCAGGTGCAAACGCAGATCATACAATTCCTGAGCATAGGACAGCGGCACATGAACCTTCCTGATTTCCGATTCAATACGATTCAGATCGTCCAGCAATGTTGTGGTATCGCCATCACCCAGCTCCGCATCAATTTGCCCCAGCTCCTCATACCAGCGATAAATCCGTGAGCGAATGCGCCAGCGATACAACGGCGGCAATACTTTGAACAACGGTAACAACAGCGCAATAAACGGCAGTAACATGATTTTCAGCCGATCCATCAGTGTGGCCGCCCAGAATGGCAGAAAGCGCTGCAAAAACGGCGGCCCGGATTTATAATAATGGTCGGCAGTTTTGCTCAATGCGAATCCTGCATGCCGTGGCGTGGGAAATGTACCTGCCCTGGAAAACAGGCTGCTACTGGCATGAATGGCAGAACTCGCCTGCATCACAAGACTCTGTAAAGCTGGATGCATGTTTTCATTCACCATCAGTGTCGCTGTTGCAGCCAGCATCTGCGTATCCCGTGCAGGAATATTCAAAGCAAGATTTAGTGCTCCTTGCGGCAACAATACCGATGTCAGCGCATCAAACCTGCGCGTGTATGCTTCGGCACGCTCGATATTCAGCATGCGGGCGTCATCACTGGACAACAAGGCCTGCACCGATGCACTGGTTTCCGCCGACACAATAAACAGGGCATCCAGCCCGCCCTGCATCAATGCGTTTGCAGCCGTTGCTGTTGGCATAGAAGATAGTATCGCCGTACCACCATCAATACCGTTGGCTGCCAACAACTGCATGGCCAGTGCCTGCGTGCCGCTGCCTTTCAGGCCGATCGCAATGCGTTTGCCTTTGAGCTCGCGCAGAAAATGTATGTCCAGTCCGCGACGCAGAAAAACCCACAATGGTTCAACATACATACTGCCGAGTGATTGCATATCTTGTTCGTCTGGGTTGGCAATACCGCTCTGGGCAAAGGCAATATCAGCTTTCCCGGTTTTCAGTCGCTGAACATTTTCTACCGAGCCAGCTGATTCCAGGATATTGACGGTGATGCCACGCTGCTTGAGATAATCCCGATAGCGCTCGGCATAAGCATAATAGGCACCACCTTTTTGACCCGCTGTGAATGTCAGTATTGTCGGTGGAGCCGGATCAACAAACTGCCAGGCAATCCCGAAACCCAGCACAGCCAGGATCATGGCCGGTATATAAATTTTCAGTTTGTCAGTGCTCATAGAGCCGAAGTGTAAAGAAAGTCAGCATAAGTGCATCCATGTGCTTATTCAGGGCAAACAAAAGCCCGGCAATAGGCCGGGCTTCGATTTTGCTGATTTGAAAGCTGTTTACTGAATATCCTTGTCCGGAATAACTAGCATCTCGACGCGGCGATTCAGTTGCATACCTGCTTCCGTTTCGTTGGATGCCCTCGGCTGCATTTCACCACGGCCTTCAGTTACAATTCGGCGAGAATCCACCCCGTGATCGGACAGATACCATTTCACTGCCTGCGCCCGCTGTTCGGAAAGACGCTGATTATACTCGGCCGATCCACGACTATCGGTATGACCGGTAATCTGGATGGTGCTGCGCGGGTAACGATTTAGAATATCTGCCACTTTATCCAGCGTATTGTGAAATGCCGGGGTCAATTGAGCAGAATTATAGGCAAATGATATTTCAGAATTCATGGTGATTTTCAGGTTCTCATTTTTCAAACGCTCAACCTCAATCTGATTGGTACGGCGCTCTTCAGCCAGTTGCTGATTAAATTCAGCTTCCTGCTTGTCCATATAAACGCCGGTACCGGCACCGAGCACGCCGCCGGCAGCTGCACCAACTAATGCGCCGCGCAATGCGCCGCCGGAATGATCGCCCTGAAAGCCGATAACAGCACCGGCAATTGCACCCAGCGCTGCGCCTGCTGCTGCATTTTCCTTGGTATGCCTGTTCGGATCATTCGGATTACTGGCGCAAGCAGTCATCACAAGCCCGGTAGCAATGGCAATAAACATAATTCGTTTCATTTTTCTTCCTCCGTAGCAGTTAAGCGTGAACCATGCATTGCACAGTTTCAAAATTGTTCAGTCGACAAGCGGCAATCAACCTTAGCGGAATTCTATATGCTGTGCGCAATGTCACCAAGCGGAATTTACGCCCCGTTTGTTCCCCGTTTGTGCCCCGATCGTACGCCATTTACTCCCGATGGTATTCCCTTTGTGCCTGGAAGTGGGCCATGTAGTGCGACTATCCTTTTCGGGCAGGCTATTTTCATTCATCATTGCTACATGGATGAGACAAGTATTCGCGTCAGTGTGTTTTTTTCGGTATTACTGATTATGGCTGTCGCCGAAACCGTTGCCCCTCGCCGATCTTTGAGTATTGGCCGGGCAAGATGGTCGGCCAATTTGAGTATCGTCATCATGGATGTATTAATCGTGCGCCTGCTGCTACCCGGTGGCGCAATTGCTGCCGCATTATGGGCCGATACGCACGGTTTAGGTCTGTTCAACTGGCTGACATGGTTAAACAGTGTGGAAATCATCGCAGCAGTGATTCTGCTTGATCTGGTCATTTACGGGCAGCATGTATTGTTTCATGCCGTGCCGTTGTTGTGGCGACTGCATATGGTGCATCATGCCGACCGTGATATTGATGTGACCACCGGCCTGCGCTTTCACCCGATTGAAATCATCCTGTCGATGCTGATCAAGATGATTGTAGTTGTACTGCTTGGCGCTCCAGCGCTGGCCGTTTTTATCTTTGAAATTGTGCTCAACGGCATGGCCATGTTTAATCATTCCAATGTTCGCTTGCCGAAAAATCTCGATTACCTACTCAGGCTACTGATAATTACGCCCGATGTGCACCGGGTACACCATTCCGTCATCAAAGCAGAAACCAACAGCAATTTCGGTTTTTATTTGTCTATCTGGGATCGTCTGTTTAGCACATACCGCGCGCAGCCAAAACTCGGCCATACGGATATGACTATTGGTCTGGAACATTTACAATCTGCACCAACCTACAAGCTGGGGTTCATGCTGCGCTTGCCGTTTAGCGGTGAAATCGGCCAGTATCCGATGTTCAAAAGCCAAGAGGGTCGACATGAGTGAGTGCAATCTGGATGAAGAGCAGGTCAATCGCTGCGAATGTATTGGTAAAACATTCACGCAATTGAAAACATTTGAAAATTTTGAAGCTGCACAAGCAACAACCCGGTGTGGTATCGAATGCGGTGGCTGCGTACCCTATATCAAACTGATGTTCGCCTGTGGTGAAACCGCTTTCGATATTGATGATCCGCGCCTGGCCGAATACGAATAAATTATGCAATCAAACATGCAAACGGATAGCAAGCACCACCCGCTGATTGGCGCTGCCGCGTTTGTGGTGATCATCGCCGGCATGCAGGCTGCCGCCTCGCTGCTGGTGCCTTTCCTGCTGGCTGCATTTATTGCCATCATCTGCCTGCCGCCACTGAACTGGCTGACTGCCAAACGTATCCCTGCTACTGCCGCTGTGCTGATTATCGCGCTCGTCATTATTGTGGTCGGGCTGCTCATCGGCGCTTTTGTCGGCTCCTCGGTAGCGGACTTTTCCCGGAATTTGCCAGCCTATCAGGAACGCCTGCAAGCATTGACCGGCAACACAATGCACTGGCTTGCCGGCTGGGGCATTTCCATCTCATCACAGTCCCTGCTCGATGCGCTCAACCCGTCTGCAGCCATGGGAATGGCCGGCAAACTGTTGTCCGGACTTGGCAATATGCTGGCCAATACCTTTCTGATTGTATTAACGGTGATTTTCCTGCTGATCGAAACCACTGCCCTGCCGCATAAATGGCATGCTATGGAAACTCGTGCGCCATCGATGCAAGGGTTTGATCAATTTGTACGCAGTGTCAGCGCCTATTTCTCCATCAAAAGCTGGGTCAGTCTGGCTACCGGTGTATTCATCACGATCTGGCTAGCTGTAATCGGTGTCGATTATCCGCTGTTGTGGGGACTGGTGGCATTTCTGTTCAACTTCGTTCCCAATATCGGTTCTATCATTGCCGCCGTACCGGCCATTTTGCTGGCGCTGGTACAGCTGGGTGGTGGCGAAGCACTGCTGGCAGGCCTGGGTTATGTGATTGCCAATGTCATTATGGGAAATGTCATTGAGCCAAAATTTATGGGGAAAGGTGTCGGGGTATCCACCCTCGTCGTCTTCCTGTCTCTGATATTCTGGGGCTGGGTGCTCGGCCCTGTCGGCATGTTGCTTTCCGTTCCACTGACCATGATTGTAAAACTGGCACTGGAATCGAATGAACAAACACAGTGGTTGGCCATCCTGCTTGGCCCTGATGTGCCGAAAGCTAGGGAAGTGCTGATTAAACCATGATTCACGATCCTGCATGTGAAATAAACGATTTCTTCGTTAAAGATTTGAGCCATAGCGGTGCTATGCCTTGCAATCTTTGCCTTGAACTCATCCATCTGCGGTCTCATCAAACCAGATTTAATCAGCACTTCCCTAGCTGACTGGCACATGGAAATTCTGTATCGCTGCCGCACATGCAAAACTGAGTTCCGACTGGATGAACGAGAGCCATGCTGCTGCCCCAAATGCGGCAGTACCGTGGCCGATCTGATTCAGCGATTTTATTGATCCATATCTTTCAATAAATCTTTAAGACCGGCAAAGCCCTTGTAGGTTGAACCGCTCGCATCCTCCCGCTTTACCGGCCCATGTGCATCGGCCTCCAGATAGCGTTGATGTTCATTGTCGTGGCAATAGATGCAGAGCAATTCCCAGTTACTGCCATCAGATGGATTATTGCTATGATTGTGATCCTTGTGATGCACCGTGAGTTCGCGTAATTGTTTGCCTGCAAAATCACGACCACAACGGCCACAAACCCATGGAAACAGTTTTAAGGCCTGCTCACGATAACTCTCCGTATTGTTCTTCATAGTACGCTGCTCACCTGTTCTGTCCGTTGGCCTGAAGCCATGTCAAGGCGTCACTGTATTCATTAAAATGAAAATGTTTAAGTTCGGCACTGATAAAATGTGCTGAGATATGAGGAAAAATATTCAATACAGCTGAATCGGAAACCACGGCGAGTTTTTTGATATGCCGGTGATGATCTCGCACAAAGCGGAAATGACTGAGCATACTGGCAAAGCTGTCCCAGCCGGGAAAAGCTTTGGTATGAATAATCAGGCCAGTCAGTTCCCCTTGCAGCTCTATGATCGGATCCACTGCCGCCGCCACACGTGCGAAATCCTGTTCGCTCAAAGCACCCTCCGGACAAACTGTCAGAATGGCATGCTCCTCATCGATATTAAAATGAATCATATCCCATCTCCCTTCGCACCACTGTTTACGCCAGTTTATGCCACATGCCAAACATCGCCGCCTGCCCGCAATATCCACCATCGTTATCATGCAAATTCCATACCGTTGCCTGCTCGATTAGAAAACGTCAGCCAGTACTGGAAACCCTGATGCCACAATAATCATCGATATAACCGTTTTCTGTCACACGTTTGAGCAGAGCCTCGCGTTCGGTTCGAACGGTTACTTCGGCTGATAACCTTGATGGCAGAGTCGTGAATGCATGCCAATCCATTTCAAACAATTCCTGCGCTCTGTGGTTGGCGTAGTTGATCACAGGATCCGCTTCGGTTCCATGAGAAAGCAGGGCAAAGGACGCAAAATAGAGCTTGCGGGCAGTAATAGCGGAATCGGTATCATCTTCAATCAATCCACAACCGCACCAGTGATTCAAACTGTCACTGAGCAATCTGATGTGATCCACCAGGAACCGGTTTGCATCACATGGCTCGGGAAAACGGTTATTCACCCGGGCACACCCTGACCGAAACAGGCTTATAAACGGGAAACATCCGCCAGATTCAGGGACAGGGCACGCAAACGGGCCAGCAGGGCCAGCCGGTTGCCACGCGCCGCTTCATCTTCAGCCATTACCATCACATCATCGAAGAAACTATCCACCGGCGTTCTCATCCGGGCCAGCACACTTAATGCAGGAGCAATGCTGCTGTTAAAGTCGGCCACTGATATGGCTGCCTGAAAATCCACTTCGGCTTTGATAAGCTCGTCATAGAGTACTGTTTCAGCAGCTTCGCTGAACAGCCTGACATCAACGGCATCGGGGGTGCTGTCGGCTTTCTTGAGGATATTGGCAATGCGCTTGTTGGCGGCGGCAATGGCCTGCCCTTCTTCCGAGTTTTCGAAACCTGTCAGTTGGCGCGCAATCAATGCCTCCCGGTATAAAGGCCGTGTTTCCGAAGAATGGACGGCGGCATCAATCGAGGTTCTGGAAAAGCCCAGATTGCCACTCAGGCCCAACAACCGTTCAATAATAAAATCATGCACTTTTGACTTGGTGTCGTCCGAAATCGCAATGGTAACACGCTGCTGATTCCATTGTTTAGAAGCTTCATCAATCACCTTATCCAACGTCATATCTATAGGATTTTTGGTATCGGTGAGCAGACGAATCAGACCGATGGCGGCGCGTCGCAGACCGAACGGGTCGGCACTTGCCGTCGGGATGCGCCCCAGATGGAAATAGCCCAGCAGTTTATCGGTGCGCTCAATAATACCGATAGCACGGGCAATGCGGTTCGCAGGCAAATTATCATCTGCACCAGTCGGGGCATAATGGCGTTCAATGCCGTCAGCGACAGCATCTTTTTCACCATCCATGCGGGCATAAATACCACCCATATATCCCTGCAATTCCGGGAATTCGCCAACCAGTCCGGTGGTCAAATCAGATTTACACAACAGTGCTGCACGTTGTGCATCATCGGCATCCACCCCAAGCGCTTTGGCATTATCAAGCACAAAAGCACGCATGCGGCGCACCTGATCGCCAACCATGCCGAGACCGTCCTGAAAAACGATTTCGGATAATTTTTCGACGCGGGCATCCAGCGACTGTTGCGGATCGCGATCAAAATAAAATGCTGCATCGGCGAGACGCGCATTGACCACGCGTTCATTGCCATGCGCCACAGCTGCAGGATTCTTCGATGCAATATTGGCCACGGTGAAAAACACCGGGCTGACCTTGCTGTCACTATCATATGAGGAAAAACAGCGCTGGTGATGTTTCAATTCAATACGGCTGACCTCTTCAGGAAGCCGCAGAAAATCCGCATTATATCGCGCCGCAATCGCCTGCGGCCATTCGACCAGATCGGTCACTTCATCCAGCAAAGCTGTATCTTCCACCAGCGTCACCTGTTCGCTGGCAGCTGCCTGAAGCAGTTGCTTTGCAATCAGCGCCTTGCGAGCATCACGGTCAGCGCGCACATATTGCGATTCCAGCCAACCGAAGGGATCGTTCACATCGATTTCACCACAGCTGCCATGTACGCGGTGCCCTCGACTTTCGGTACCGGTTGTGACGCCGGCAAAGGAGAAATCAATCACGTGGTCGCCTAAGCGCCCCACCATCCAGCGTATCGGGCGAATAAAGGCATCGCTTCGTGTTTCGCCATCCTGCCATTGCATCTGTTTGGGGCTGGGTAATTTGCGCAACAATCCGGGCATGGCTTCAGCAATAATATCGGCAACAGGACGACCTTTGACCGTGCGCACCGCTTTCATGTAGTTGCCCTTGCCATCGCCCTTGTCGGCCAGTTCGAAATCATGCAGCGAAAGCCCGGATTTTTTGGCGAAGCCGTGGGCTGCGCCGGTTGGTTTTCCATCGGCAAAGGCTATGCGTTCCGGCGGCCCCCAAATGGTTTCTTCACGATCTGCCTGCATGATCGGACATGCAGCCGCATGCAGCAATAAACGGCGTGGCGAAACGCCCAAACGGATGGATTCGGGAGCCACACCGGCACCGGCGAGTAGATTTTCGACAGCTTCTTTCAAAGCCGTGCCCATACGCGGCGCAACACCGGCTGGAATTTCTTCCGTGCCAATTTCGATCAGCAGTGGTTTCATATCATTCATGCTTCCACCCCTGCATACGCTCTCGCCACAGTTCTTGCCAGCCCTCGAACCCGGCCGATAAAGCGCTGACGTTCTGCTACTGAAATTGCACCGCGCGCATCAAGCAGATTAAATGCATGGGAGGCTTTCATCACTTCCTCATAAGCAGGCAGTACCAGATTCTTTTCGCTTAACCGTTTGCATTCGCCTTCGGCATGGTCGAATTGTTCATGCAGCCAGCTGCTATCCGCCACTTCGAAATTGTAGGTAGAGAACTCCACTTCATTGCGGTGGAATACTTCGCCGTAGGTCGTCTGTTTACCGTCTTCGGTTTCCACCCAGACCAGATCGAATACGTTTTCAACGCCCTGAATATACATCGCCAACCGTTCCAGCCCGTAGGTGATTTCACCAGGTGTGCGGGATAATTCTACACTACCCACCTGCTGGAAATAGGTAAACTGGGTGATTTCCATGCCGTTCAGCCATACTTCCCAGCCCAGCCCCCAGGCACCGAGCGTGGGTGATTCCCAGTCATCTTCGACAAAACGGATATCATGCACCTCCGGGTCGATACCGATGGTGCGTAGCGAATCGAGATAGAGTTCGAGAATATTGTCCGGTGCCGGTTTGAGAATTACCTGAAACTGGTAATAGTGTTGCAAACGATTCGGGTTCTCACCATAGCGACCATCGGTCGGACGACGACAGGGTTGCACATAGGCTGTGCTCCAATCTTTATCGTCCAGCACGCGCAGAAAAGTGGCCGGATGAAATGTCCCCGCCCCCATGGATGAGTCGTAAGGTTGTTGCACCACACAACCCCGTTTGGCCCAGAATTGCTGTAATGTAAGAATTAAATCCTGAAATGTTAACACGATAACCCCTCATATCATGGCTGGAAAAACCGAACGGCAAACCTAGCCGCGCATGCAGATGCTTGCCAGCAAAGCATGCGTGGCATTTGCGACACGGCAGACACTCAACCCAACCGGTCACAGGATATGACTATAATAGCCATGTATATCCGGGCTTCCTTCCCGGCTGTACATGGCTATCATGCCGCGCCATCAAGCACTGGAGTACAGATATGCGCACATGGATCTAAATGCTTACCACATTGCTGGCACTGGGGCTGGCAAGTCCGGCATGGGCTGCCGGCGAACATTATGTCGGAGCAGGGCTGGGAGCATTCAACCTGAATAATGGCGTCAACAGAGACACCGTGTTTGGCGGCTATGTTATTCTCGGCCATCATTTCAATGAATATTTCAGTGCGGAGATTCGTCTGGGCGGCACGGCTAGCAGTGGTGATGGCGATGCTGTTATCGCTCAGCCAAAGCAGCGTATGGATTTTGTTGCGCATTACCTGAAACCGCAAATTGCCATCGCTTCAGACTTTATTGTCTATGGACTAGCTGGTTTTGCGGTGGTTCATGGCACGTATCAGGCTCCCGGTAAAGCGAAACAGAGCAAAAACCGCATCAGTTATGCCTACGGTGCCGGTGTAAACTATCAGGCAACGGACGATTATTCAGTCGATGTCGAATTCACACACATGCTGGGTAAGCCCGGCAACACTGCAGCCACCATCAACACCAACTACAAAGGACTGGAAGCCAACACGTTCACTGCAGCCCTCAAATATCACTTTTAATTCTTTTTCCGAAATAACAGAAACAGCCAGATCATACCTGCGGTCAGCATAGCAAAAGAGAGCAACATGCCCATGGTCACCTGGCCAAACAGGAATCCGAGTTGCACATCCGGCTGCCTGAAATTTTCACAGATAATGCGTGCAATCGCATAACCGATGAGGAATACAGCCACGCGAGCGCCAGCTGGCCAGTCCTTGTGGCGCAGCGACCACATCACGCCGAATAACACAATGCCTTCCAGCGTCATTTCATATAACTGACTTGGATGTCGCGGTTCAGAGCCGGCTTGCGGAAATACGATCGCCCATGGCACGTCGCTGACCCGCCCCCACAGTTCTCCGTTGATAAAATTGCCGATGCGGCCAAACATCAGGCCAAGCGGTGCGACGGTGAAAAAACGATCTGCCAGTCCAAGAAACGGTAAATCATGTTTGCGGCAATACCACCAGCCGGCAATAATCGGTCCGATCATGCCGCCGTGAAACGACATGCCGCCCTGCCAGATATACAGGATTTCAACCGGATGCCCCAGGTAGTAGCTAAAATTATAAAACAGCACATAGCCAATGCGTCCACCAAGCACGACACCGAGAATCAATGTCGTAAACAGGCCTTCATAGACATCACGGGAAATCACTGTCTCCCACATGCCATCCTGCTGCAATTGGCGGCGCACCAGATACCAGGTGCCGAAGAAGCCGGCGATATACATCAGCCCGTACCAATGGATGGCCAACGGGCCAATTTGCAGCGCAACCGGATCAATACCGGACCAAACCCAATGCGTATCCACAGTACCTCCATTCATCAGATCACCCATAATAACAGCGTGCCAAACAGGATACGGTACACACCGAAGGCAACAAAGGTAAAGCGTTCCAGAAAATGGATAAATAACCGCATCACCAGCCAGGCCGAGATAAAGGCAACCACAAACCCGGCTCCGAGCACTGCAAGATTCGCGCCGCTGAAATCCTGATAATGCTTTATCAGATCAAAACCGCTGGCCGCCAGCATCACCGGCAATGCCAGCAGAAAGGAAAACTCGGCACTGGCTTTGCGACTCAAACCAACCAGCAATGCACCAACGATGGATGCGCCAGCTCTGCTGGTGCCCGGAATCAATGCAAATATCTGGGCGATGCCAATCCACCCTGCTTGCCGATAACTCATGTCTTCAAGGCGTTGTATGGGTTGTGTCTTTTTTCGCTGAAAATACTCGATAATCAGAAAAACAAGTCCGCCGATAATGAACATGATGGCGACAATATCGACAGTGAACATGGCCTTGATCTGTTTGTGAAATAGAAAACCAACCAGACCAATCGGAATAAAGGCCAGCACTACTTTTTTCCACAAATCGATATTCACCTGATTGAAGATGAATCTGCCTCGATAATTGGCCACCACAGCTAGAATGGCTGCTAATTGGATGATGACCTCAAACGCCTTGTTGCTACCAGTTTGCGGCAAGCCCAGCCACTGGCTGGCAACAATCATATGGCC
>JAUZQI010000122.1 GCA_030951095.1 Mariprofundus sp.
GGAAAGCAACCTTGAACAAGCCGCCGCCTGTGACATTGTTACCATCAGCAAATGCAGTTTCATCGATGTCATATACCATAGCATCAACACCGCGGGTAAAATCATCGGTAGTAGAAACTTCTACATTGGTACCTGTTGAAGATTCAGCCGCAATATGGGCAGCCACTTCCAGGAAGCCAAAGCCTTTAGCGGGTATTAATTTATAGGCAACAAGAAAATGCTTGCCACCTGCGATCAGGTCGTCTTCATTGAGACTCAGATCTGCGTAACGATTCGATTGATCCATTAGGAAATTCCTCCAATTTATTATAACGAACAGGACGCTTACGCCCCCTCTCCTTCGCGGCAGAGCATGATAAACCTCTTTGCCGATGAGGGGAAGACTAGGAATTTATTCCATAATGTAAAATCAAAGGTTATGATGTCATCCATCAAATTTATTGATGTTCAATACTATCGGGAGGGTTGATGAACATTACGCTGAAGCAGTTTAAAATCCTCGAAGCCATTGTCGAGAAACGAAATTACACTGAAGCGGCCAAGTCGTTATTCATGACTCAGCCGGCTGTTTCGATGCAGGTCAAACAGATGGAAGAGAAGATTGGTCTGCCGTTGTTTGAACGGGAAGGAAAGCAGGTCAGCCCAACAGAAGCAGGGGTGGAACTGCTTTATTACGCACAAAATATACGCCAGAAAATCAATGAAGCATCGGAAGTCATGGAAGAACTCAGGGGCCTGAAGCGTGGAAAATTACACCTGACCATGGCTTCAACGGCCAACTATTTTGCCCCACAACTGATTGCCGCATTTCACCATCGGTATCCGGCAGCCCGGGTGACGCTGGATGTAACCAATCGTACCGGCCTGCTGGATGCACTGGATAATAACACGACCGATATGGTCATCATGGGATCCCCTCCGGATGGGCACCAGCTGACAGGCATTCCGATTCTGGAGAATCCACTGGTCGTCGTAGCCTGGCCTGAACATCCGCTGGCCAGTCAGACATCCATTCGACTTACAGAGGTGGCCAATGAGAATTTTATTGTCCGCGAACCCGATTCCGGAACCCGCATGGCTACTGAACGTTATTTCGCCGAACATCATCTAAGCCTGAAGCCACGCATGGAGATGAACCGCGCTGAAGCAATCAAACAAGCCGTGATGGCCGAATTGGGGCTAGGTATTGTATCGCTGCACACCATTGAAATGGAGCTGACACTGAAACGGCTGGTCATTTTGAATGTGGAAGACTTCCCCATTATGCGCCAATGGCATATTGTCCACCGTAATGGCAAACGCTTTGCAGCAATTCCGAATGCATTCAAGGCCTTCGTTCAGGAAAATGCCCAGCAACTGATCAATATCACACCACTGGAGAAAACATGAATCATCCAGCCAAAAACAGCGTGACTGCCAGCCTTCAATTCGATTTTCGCGGCCAGTCATTCAAGCCCTCGATCACTGTTGATCTGGATTCATTGATGCAAAGACAGGGTGATCTCAATGGCCTGCATGATATGCTCGCAGCCTCTATCGGGCTGGATTCCTACCGGCATGAATATGATGTAATGCTGCTGCATGAAATCACCTTTTCGGAGCCATCCGGACTGGCCATGGATTTTACCCTAGATGGCAGGCTGAATTTTGATGGTTTTATCGAGGCATGGCAAAAACAGAAAATGCTTCGTTCAATCGAGCCCATTGCACGAAAACATTTAGACATTGTTGACCTGGATCAACACCCGGACATCTGTAATGCCTTGCTTGAAAGCTATCGTTTAGGTCAAATAGCACATAGTAGGAACAATTTCAGGCAGTGAACTGTTTTTAAAAAAAGGGCAGGGGTTCCGGGAATCATCAAAACTTATGTGTCTGATCTGGCAACCCGTCCATGAGCTGCAAGAAGACATCAAATTGACCAGTATTTTCTTAGGGAAGCGCTGATCAAACCATGATTCACGATCCTGCATGTAAAATGAACGATTTCTTCGTTAAAGATTTGAACCATAGCGGTGCTATGCCTTGCAATCTTTGCCTTGAGCTCCTTCATTTCCCAGTACGGCCTCATCAAACCAGATTTAATCAGCACCCGCTGAGTCACGAATACAGCCATCACATCTCCCATGATGGCACACCGTAACAAGCCGGCACTATCGACCACCAGCACCTTAGCTGAGCCATCTGTTTCAAAGGTTGCTTTCAGATAGTATTATCTTCCAGCGCTTTCAATGGAATAATTTGACCGGGAAAAGAGGCCCTGCCTCAAAAATCACGGAAGATGAGAGCCGCCACCTGCAATTTCCCCAGATAATGATCATACAGGTCTGTCGTTTTAAACATTAGAGCCTTGTTTATTCCTCGTATTAAATCCAGGCAATGATAGCACAGACTGAATGCAGGAATAAATCAGTTTCCGCTGACATTCCCGCACCGTGAAGTAGAAAACGCAGTGCTTTTCGCCTAGAGTTACCGTCCTTAAAATCCACAAACAATGGGGAGTTTTGGTTTACATGGACGAATTAATAAGACAGGGCTTGCAATTAATGGCACTCGGAATGGGAACCGTTTTCCTCTTTCTCAGTCTATTGATCGCCGTCATCTCCCTGACATCCCGCATCATTCAGAAATTCGAACTGAAAACAGAACAGGCTGCGGAAACAATGACCTCAAAGCACGATGATCTTGTCGAAGTCATCAGCGCAGCAGTGCAGCAGTATCGCTTAGACCACCCCCGCCGCAAATGATCATGCGTCAAACAATCGCAATTATTTTCCAGGAGAAGCCTGCAGATGAATAAGCCGCTCGGAATTACCGAAGTCGCCCTGCGTGATGGCCATCAATCGTTACTGGCCACACGCATGCGCATTGAGGATTTACTGCCCATTGCAGAAAAAATGGATAAAATCGGCTATTGGTCGATGGAAATCTGGGGTGGAGCTACGTTTGACTCATGCATCCGTTATCTGGGTGAAGATCCGTGGGAGCGTCTGCGCCTGCTCTCCGAAGCAATGCCTAACACGCGATCACAAATGCTGTTTCGGGGCCAGAATATTCTTGGTTATCGTCATTATGCTGATGATGTGGTCGATGCTTTTGTCGAACGCGCTGCCAAAAATGGCATGGATGTATTCCGCATTTTCGATGCCATGAACGACATTCGAAACCTGAAAACCGCAGTTAAAGCAGCATTGAAAGTGGGCAAACATGCGCAAGGCGCTATCTCCTACACCATCAGTCCGGTACATACCATGGACATGTGGATTGATATGGGAAAAGCGCTGGAAGATCTGGGTTGCCATTCCATCTGTATCAAGGATATGTCGGGGCTACTGAAACCCTATGCTGCTGAGGAAATTGTCACGCGTCTGAAAGAATCTGTCGCCATTCCAATTGCGCTGCATTCACATGCGACCACCGGCATGAGCACATCCGCCATTCTCAAGGCTGTCGAAGCCGATGTCGATATGGTCGATACCAGTATATCCTCAATGAGCCATACCTATGGGCACTCAGCTACAGAATCAGTCGTTGCCATTATGGAGGACGAAAAATGTGCCACCGGCCTTAACCTCAAACTACTGGAAGAAATCGCAGCAGATTTAAGGAAAGCCCGTAAGAAGTACGAAAAATTTGAAGGCTCCTTACGCGGCATCGATTCACGCATTCTGGTCGCACAAGTTCCCGGCGGTATGCTGACTAACCTGGAGAGTCAACTGGTGCTGCAAAATGCCGATGACCGTTTCGATGAAGTATTGGCTGAAATCCCCAAGGTGCGCGAAGATCTGGGCTTTATCCCGCTGGTAACCCCCACCTCACAGATTGTTGGCACGCAGGCTGTGTTTAATGTGCTCGCAGGCGAGCGCTATCGCACAGTCACCAAGGAAACAGCCGGTATTCTCAAGGGTGAATACGGAGCCACGCCAGCCCCCGTCAATGCCGAGCTGCAAATGCAGGTGTTGGAGGGCGGCAAACCCATTTTCTGTCGTCCTGCCGATTTGATTGATGATGAACTGGATAAATTGACGTTGAAACTGACCGCCAAAGCTGCCGAAGATGGGTTTGAATTGTCAGAACATCTGGTTGACGATGTACTGACCTACGCCCTGTTCCCGCAGGTCGGTTTGAAATATCTCAAAAATCGCGGCAACCCGGATGTGTTTGAGACGGCGCCATGGCTGGAAGAAGATGTGGAGTTACCACCAGCTGTAGCCGAGCGTTATCTGATTACAGTCAACGGCGCTGATTATGATGTCGTGGTGACCCCCGAAGGCGAGGTGAGTTCGATGCATCCAGCTGATGTTGCGCCGTTACACAATGCCCCGGCGGCGGCTCCTGCGGTAAATAAACCTGCCACATCAGTTGGCGCACCCATGGCCGGCACTATTTTCAAACTCAATGTCACCCCCAATCAACATGTTGAGGATGGCGATATCATCCTGAGTCTGGAAGCGATGAAAATGGAAACCGAAGTGCGTTCCAGCCATAGCGGCACCATTGTTAGCATTGAAGTGAAAGAAGGTGATGCCGTCACTGTAGGACAGCCGTTGGTTACTATCGCATGAACACAATGAACGAACTGCTGGAAACACTGTGGCTTACCACAGGTATTGCCAACTTCACCTGGGGACAGGCACTGATGATCTGCATTGGTCTGTTGCTACTCTATTTGGCCATTGCCAAAAAGTTTGAACCTCTATTGCTGGTCCCCATGGGATTCGGCGCAGTTCTGAGTAATATCCCGATAGCTGAAATTTCAGGCCCTGATGGCTTGCTTGGTATCCTTTATCAAGCCGGCATTGAAACTCAAATATTCCCGTTGATTATTTTTATGGGCGTGGGTGCATTAACCGATTTTGGTGCTCTTATTGCCATGCCTCGCACATTGTTATTGGGTGCGGCAGCGCAGTTCGGCATCTTCACAACGCTGATCGGTGCATTGGCGCTAAACTGGGTTCCAGGCTTCCATTTCACATTGGCTGATGCCGCATCGATCGGCATTATCGGCGGCGCAGATGGCCCAACAGCTATTTTTGTCGCATCCAAATTGTCGCCTGATTTGCTTGGTGCGATTGCTGTTGCCGCCTATTCTTATATGGCACTGGTTCCACTTATCCAACCGCCCATCATGCGTTTGCTGACTACAAAAAAAGAGCGCTGCATACGTATGGAACAATTACGTCATATCAGCCGCACCGAAAAAATCGCCTTCCCGATTACCGTACTATTATTATGCGTGATCTTCCTGCCTACAGCTGCGCCACTGATCGGCATGCTTACCTTCGGCAACCTGCTCCGTGAATGCGGCGTAGTGGACCGTTTGTCCAATGCGGCACAAAATGAAATCATCAATATGGTTACAATTGCATTAGGATTGTCGGTTGGCTCAAAATTACAAGCAGATCATTTCCTCAATATGGAAACACTGGGCATTCTGTTGCTGGGATTGATCGCCTTTTCTATTGGTACTGCTACCGGCGTTTTGATGGGTAAAATTATGAACCGTTTAAGCGGCGGCAAAATCAACCCGCTGATTGGTGCAGCCGGTGTGTCCGCAGTGCCAATGGCAGCTCGTGTGGTCAATAAGGTAGGCCTGGAAGCCGACCACCACAATTTTCTGCTTATGCATGCCATGGGACCAAATGTGGCCGGGGTCATTGGTTCTGCTGTTGCTGCCGGTATCCTGCTTGCAGTGGTTGGCGGATAGGCCGAACTGACGGTGATTAAAACAACGGCTTAAAAGACCCAAATGCCTGACAATTGCCGCACAACAAACCTAGGGAAGTGCTGATTAAATCTGGTTTGATGAGACCGCAATGGGAAATGGAGGAGTTCAAGGCAAAGATTGCCAGGCATAGCACCGCTATGGCTCGAATCTTTAACGAAGAAATCGTTCATTTCACATGCAGAATCGCGAATCATGGTTTGATCAGCGCTTCCCTAGATAGCCTGTAGCTTTAGCGTTCTCAGCGGTCAATGACCCTTCATGACTGGAGTAGTGCTTTGGCTGCATCGGCATCGAAGTGCTCTTTATCCACACGCAGATAAGCAACATTTTCCTCCTCTGCAATGCGTACCTCTGCCACACCTGCCAATTGTAACAGGGATGTTTCCAGTGCTTTGGCCTCACCAACTCGAGATGAATCAACAGCCATCATGGTGGCTGACAACATGCGTGGCGGCTTCATGCCATATGCCAGGCCCAGCCATAGCAGCGCCCCAAGCGAGCAGGCAATGAAAATCCCGGTCACGCCAAATTGGCCCAGCAGCAAACCACCACCGGCACCACCAACAAAAGCACCAAGAAACTGACTGGTTGAATATACGCCCATGGCTGTACCCTTGCCATCCACCGGCGCAATGCGCGATACCAGTGAGGGCAACGTTGCTTCCAGTACATTGTAGGCAATGAAAAAGAGTAGCAGACCGGTAATCACGCCAATCCATCCACTATGAGCCATCGACAAAACAGCAGCGGATACTGCAACCAGGGCAATAGCAGAAACAAATACCTGTTTTAACTTTTTGCGTTTCTCGGCAATAATCACCATCGGCACCATCAGGCCAATGGCCACCAGCAAAATCGGAAGATATACCCATGAGTGGTGCAGAACAGGAAGTTCGAGCTGATCGCGCAGCACAAACGGCATCGCAATAAACATCGCTGTCATGATGGCGTGCAGCACCAAAATACCGACATCCAGCCGCAATAACTCAATATTGCGCAG
>JAUZQI010000123.1 GCA_030951095.1 Mariprofundus sp.
ATTGCGCTTTATTGCGTGATTTCCTCTTCCGAAAGTAAATTATTCTCAAAGGTGGTAGCAGCCATGTCATCGGTACAGGGGCGCGTTTACAACGAGCTTGTTAAATTGCTCTATGAGCAATTGCCTGCTGCCCTGCTTGCATCTCTACTTGTTGCACTCATTCTGGTTATTGCCTTGGTCGGTCATGCGTCTGATATTTCTCTCATGGGCTGGAGCGGCGCTATCATTATCATAAGCTTCGCCCGGTTTATTTTATATTCAAGATTCAAGAAGGCTCGGATCAAGAACTCGGATATGCGCCGATGGTATCTTTACTTTCTGGCAGGGTCGACTGCAGCCGGCATCGTCTGGGGAGTTGCAGGCATACTGCTTCTACCTCAGGTTACAATCGAATATCAGATGCTGACAGCCTTAGTTCTGGGCGGCATCGCCATTGGAGGATTGCAATCACTATCAGCAATGGTGATGGCCTATGCTGCCTTCATCACATCAACCTTATTCCCTCTAAGCGTTTGGCTTGTCCTGCAAAACACAGAGAACCATCTCATTGTAGCAGTCCTGCTGCTGCTTTTTACCTTTACACTTCTGGTCAATAGTCGAAATTTAAACTTAACAATGACCAACTCCTTCCATCTGCGCTTCAAGAACATCGACCTGATAGCTGCCCAGAACAGGGAGGCTTTAGTCAGAGAACAGACTTCCAGACAATTGCTATCCCGTAATGCCATTCTGGAGGTGATGGCAACCCACCCTTCATTGACTAAAATATTGAATAAAATAAATATTATGATTGAGCAGGAAACCCCTGATGCAAAAAGCTCTATTCTACTTCTGGATCAGCAAGGCGAACATCTGCTCAGCGCATCTGCACCAAGCCTGCCAACGGCTTACAATGAAGCAATCCATGGTGGTGCAATAGGACCCAATGCCGGCTCATGTGGCACCGCCGCCTACCGTAAAAAGCTGATTATTGTTGAAGATATTTCGACTGATCCACTATGGGCCGATTATAAGGCCCTGGCCATGGCACATGGTCTGTATGCCTGCTGGTCCATGCCGATCTGCAACATCCAGAAAGAAGTTATCGGAACCTTTGCCTTATATTATTCCGAACCGCGAAAACCCAAACAGTCGGAAATCGATAGTCTGAAAGCCGCTGTTTATCTGGCAGCTATTGCGATTGAGCACTGCCATGCTGAAGAAAAGCTTCGCCAAATGGCACACTATGATCCGCTGACAGGTTTGCCAAATCGGGCCATGTTCATGGACCGACTTAAAATGGGGCTAGCTCAGGCGCGGCGGCGAAATCATCAGTTTGCAATACTGTTTATTGATCTGGACAGATTTAAATTCATCAACGATACGAGAGGTCATAAGACCGGTGACCGGGCCCTGCAAAAGGTAGCAGAGCGATTACTAACCTGCGTACGTGAAGTGGATACCGTAGCGCGCCTGGGTGGCGATGAGTTCACGATTCTCCTGACAAATATTCATGACCGCAAAGATGTGGAATTCATCGCCGACAAGGTGATTCAGCTACTCTCCGAGCCAATCAGGCTGGCCAAACATGAATACTCGATTGGCGCAAGTATCGGTATCAGCATGTATCCGGAAAAT
Source organism: Mariprofundus sp. (assembly GCA_030951095.1). GTDB lineage: Bacteria > Pseudomonadota > Zetaproteobacteria > Mariprofundales > Mariprofundaceae > Mariprofundus. Next base: position 1,618 of record JAUZQI010000123.1, read on the forward strand.
GGTACAGATGCCGACACGTTGCTTGGCAAGGCCGATGACGCCATGTATCAGACCAAGCGAAAAGGCGGCAACAACTACACTTTCTGCTCGGAAACAGAAAAGGGAAACATCTAACTCGACAAGGGAAACACCATATTCCCGACTACTATTGCCTCCTGTGGCATAATCATGCCGGACATATCAAATAATCGGTGACACATCGATGAATACCAGAGTGAGGGTGAATAAATATGGGTAGAGCATATCAGAACCGCAAGGTTTCCATGGCAAAAACAGCCGGGGCCAAAACCAAGGTCTATTCCAGATATGGCAGAGAGATTTATGTCTGCGCCAAAAGCAGTGGTATCGACCCCAATGGCAACCTGGCCCTGCGTCGTCTGATTGATAATGCCAGAAAAGAACAGGTACCCGCCCATGTGATTGATCGTGCCATCGAAAAAGCCAAAGGCGGCGGCGGTGAAGATTACTCAGCTGCGCGCTATGAGGGCTTTGGCCCCGGCGGCTGCATGATTATTGTGGATTGTCTGACCGACAACAACAACCGCACTTACAACGATGTGCGCCAGTGTTTTGCCAAAAATGGCGGCAAGATTGGCGGCCCCTGATCGGTAGCTCATATGTTCGATCATCAGGCTGTATTTGTATTTCCCGGGGACGACGAAGATGACGTACTGGAAGCGCTGATGATGGCTGATATTGACGTCAGCGATATCGAATGTGAAGAGGGTATGATCACTGTCCTCACCCCCAACACAGCGTTTTTTAAATCCAAAACGGCGCTAACGGAAGCCATGCCAGGGATCGAATTTGAAATCGAGGACATCTCTTATGAACCACAAACGCTGGCCAGCCTGAGCGGTGAGGATGCTATTGTATTTGATCAGTTACTGGCTGCCCTGAATGATTGTGACGATGTACAAAAAGTGTATCACAATGCGGAAATAGCAGAATAAGCCGCCGGTTTTTGCCAAAATACCTATTTTTCCAGCCTTAACCACCAGTCGAATTCAGCAGTTGCGATAACGTGCCCCTTGCAGTACACCTTGACCGGCACGGTGAGAACAGCCCTGTTGCGCCGTTGCAGTGTTGTAATACAAGCCTGCAACGATGCGCTGCTAACTTCTGCGCAGGCCTGACAATCATCTGATGCCGGCCGTTTGTATTGTATCGTTGCCCGTTTTGCCAGCACCAGCGACTCAGGAAACAACGGCAACAAATTTAAAATCAGGAAATGGCCGCTGGCCCCCTCGGCCAAGCCATGGATGACTGAAGCATGCAGACTGCCGACATGGTTGAGCAGGTGATCCTGTTGTTTCAGACAAACTGAATCCCCATCGATCTGCAAGCCGATGGTCCGATTAAATGGCAAATCCGAAATTTTCATCAGTTCAAACTTTTGCTGACAATTTCATAAACATCTCCCGACAAACCCTCGTGATCGGCAATGCGCTGTAATGCGACTCGGTTCAGGCCGCTACGCGCTGGTTCCAGACGTTTCCAGTTCATCAACGCCCGTACCATACGCGATGCAATCTGCGGATTGATACGATCCAGCGCCAACACCTGATCTGCAACAAATGCATAACCGCTGCCATCGTCAGCATGAAAAACCGCCGGATTCCGCATAGCGAAGGTGCCTATCAATGCCCGCACCTTGTTCGGATTACGCAAATCAAACCGCGCATGCAGCAAGAGCGATTTGACACGTTCCAGCGTCCCCGGCAACGATGAAGCGGCTTGTACGGCAAACCATTTATCCATCACATTGGGTTCATAGCTCCACTGCGCTTCAAAGGCAGTCAGTGCCAGTTCCCGCTCGGAACAATCACAATCAGCCAGAGCCGACAGCGCAGCATACTGATCAGTCATATTTACCGCTGTAATAAACTGTCGATAAACCAGTTTGATGGCGGTTTCATCCTGCAACACCGCCAAATATCCCATACAGACGTTTTTAAGCTTGCGTTGCTGCATGGCGTCATCATCCAGACCTTTCGCCGCTGACAGACGCTGGTAGAAACCTTCAAAGTCACTGCGCAGACTGCCCGCAATGGTGCGGCGAAGAGACTCACGCGCCGCATGAATGTGTCCGGGATCGGACGGAGTGCTGGCTTCGGCGATATCTGCTTCCGATGGCAATATCAGTGCTTCTGCCTTCAGTGCGGCATCAAGGTTCACATCTCGCAACAAATCACCGAATGCGGCAGCCAACCCGGCATCCAAATCATCACCGAACAATATGCCAAGTATGGCCTGCATAAACAGCCGCTGCGCTGCGGCCCATCGGTTGAATGGATCGGAATCGTGCCGCATCAAAAATGCATTATCCGCTGCACTGTAAGGGTAATCCAGTTCGACCGGGGCAGAAAAACCGCGCAGCAATGACGGCAACGGTTTTTCAGCCACATCCACAAAAACAAACGATTGCTCTGTTTCGTTAACTATCAGGGTTCGGCCTGTTTTCCGGGCTGTCCCCTTGCTGTCCGATTCACCTTCCAACCACAATGACTGTTCTGACCCATCCGGCAATAACAATGCAATGGCAAATGGAATTGGAAACGGTTGTTTGTCGTCTATTTCAGACGTGGTCGGGCAGGATTGCAAACAAGTAAGTGTGCATGTTTTTGCCTGCCCATCATAATCCATGCGTACAGCAAGCCTTGGCGTGCCAGCCTGATCATACCAGCGTTGCATCTGAGACAGATCAAATTCATTGGCATCGGCCATGGCGGCAAGAAAATCCTCTGTCGTAACAGCCTGCCCGTCATGCCGCTCAAAATAAAGATCCATGCCTCGGCGGAAACCATCCACGCCAAGCAGTGTTTGGTACATCCGCACCACTTCAGCGCCCTTCTCATAGACAGTGACCGTATAGAAATTATTGATCTCCATATATGAAGCCGGACGACTCGGATGCCCCATCGGCCCTGCATCTTCGGCAAACTGGTGGGTACGCAACAACCGCACATCTTCGATGCGTTTTACCGCCCGTGAATGGCTATCGGCAGTGAATTCCTGATCGCGGAATACAGTCAACCCCTCTTTCAAACTAAGCTGAAACCAGTCTCGGCAGGTTACCCGATCACCCGTCCAGTTATGAAAATATTCATGTCCGATCACTGCTTCAATGCTGATATAATCATCATCCGTAGCCGTTTCGGGGCTGGCGAATACCAATCGGGAATTGAAGATGTTTAAACCCTTGTTCTCCATCGCTCCCATATTGAAATCATCAACCGCCACGATCATAAACAGATCAAGATCGTATTCGCGACCAAAACGCTGTTCATCCCAGCGCATAGCGCGTCTTAGTGAGGCCATGGCATGATCGCATTGATGGATATGGTGGGCTTCGGTGAAAATACGTAGCGTCACCTCGCGATCAGACATGGTAGTGAATTGATCTTCTACACAGGATAAGTTTCCGGCCACCAGAGCAAACAGATAACAGGGCTTGGCGAACGGATCATGCCACTCGGCCCAGTGTTTACCATTCGGCAAATCCCCCTGCCCGACCGGATTACCATTCGATAATAACACCGGGTTTGTCTGCTTGTCCGCCACAATCCTCACTGAAAACGGTGCCATCACATCCGGGCGATCCTGATAGAAGGTGATGCGGCGAAAGCCCTGTGCCTCGCACTGGGTGCAATACATACCGCCAGAACGATATAATCCTTCCAGTGCCGTATTGGCTTCGGGATCGATGCGGGTGCTAATCTCCAGTTCAAAGGAATCAGGCACATCACGAACACACAAACCGCTGTCATGCAGTACATATGCGTCCTGAGGCAGTTCACAACCATCCAGCCGGACAGATATCAGTTCCAGATCGTGACCTGCCAGTTCCAAATCGGGCCCATTTCGTTCCAACAGCCCATCTGAAACCACTGACGGGTTGCGCCGGTAATGCACGATTGAGATCACTTCAGTGGATGTTGGCTTCAAGGTAAATGTGAGCGATACCTGATCCACCAGAAAATTCGGGGCAAGATAATCCTTCAGATATACAGTCTGTGGCTGAGTCATGGCAGTTCCTGTTTAATGAATATGGTAATTAATTGTTGAGTGAATCGCCGATGCCCAGTTTCGCACCGCGTAAAAAATCGCTGGCAGCCATAGGCTTTTTCCCCTCAGGTTGCAGTTCGATAACACGATAGACCGAACTTTCAGCGCAAACAATATCCAGATACTGATTGACACCAGCCACTGAACCTGCCGGACTGTTAGATATAGCGGACAAGGGTTCGCCGCTAATCAGCTTCAGCCATTTGCCATGGCATCGGGTGCGCACACCCGGACGTGGTGAAAAACAACGCACCAGACGATCAGTTTCAGCAGCATTTTTACTCCAGTCGATTATGCGCTCTTCATTGGTGATTTTATGTGCATATGTCACACCGTCTTCGGCTTGCGGTTCTGGCATGAGCCCCATCGCAATTTTCGGCAGTGTTTCGACCAACAGTTCAGCGCCCATGGGAGCCAGTGCAGACCAGAGTTCTGTGCCGGTCGTCGTTGTGGTAATCGGCAAGACCCGGCGAGCATAAATACCGCCTGTATCCAGCCCCTCCTCCATCTGCATGATACAAACACCGGTTTCCGCATCACCCGCCAGCAAACTGCGCTCAATCGGTGCCGCCCCACGCCAGCGCGGCAATAGCGAGGCATGCACATTGACCGGAGATACGCTTACGGCATCCAGCCATGTTTTGGGCAGAATCATTCCAAAAGCAACCACAACCAGAAAGTCTGCCCGTCTGGATTTCAGCCAGGCCAGCGCCTCGGAATTATCACGCAATTTTTCGGGTGTAATCACATCAATGCCGGCATCAAGAGCAGCCTGTTTGACCGCTGAAGGGCTCAACTTCATACCACGACCAGATTTACGATCCGGTTGTGATACCACACCGACCACATCCATGCCATCGGCTTCAATCAGCGCAGTCAGGCAAGGAACAGAAAAACCGGGGGTGCCGGCAAACACTACACGCATATTTTCTCCATTTTTTCATTCGGCATATCTCAATATCTGCCACTTTAACACGCATGGACTTTTTCCAACCCGTGATATGAAACAGTATCACAGGATGAAAGCAGTCATGCAGGCGCGTTATTTGTTTCATGTTAACGCGTGGATTTTACCCCGTGATATATATGTTATTTCAAGGATGAAAATCTATGCTCTATGCAGGTACGTAGTTTATTTCATGTTAAGAAGTGCGTGATTAACCCTTGAACAGTTTCTTCATCTTTTTGGTAATCATATTGCGTTTGAGCGGCGACAGATAATCGATAAATAATTTACCGAGCAGGTGATCAAATTCATGCTGTAATGCTACTGCCAGGAAATCAGTAAAATCCTTTTCATGCTGCCCGCCATCCATATCAAACCAACGTAAACGTACGGCCGCCGGGCGAGTGACATCAGCATAGGTTTCCGGCACAGATAAACATCCCTCTTCCCAAGTCGCGGATTCATCGCTTTTCCATAAAAATTCAGGGTTGAGCCATACCTTTAAATCGCGATCCGCGCCCGATTTATCCGGATCGTGACGCACTTCATCGCTGCGCCACAAGGTGTCAGTGACAGCAATTTGCAAGGAAACGTCGATTTGCGGCGCTGCCAATCCCACTCCGGGTGCATCGTACATGGTTTCAGCCATATCCTTGATGATTTGCTTTACGTCATCGGAAAGTGGAAAAACAACCGGCTTCGCCACTTCACGCAGCCGATCATCCGGATGAATCAGGATTTCACGAATAGCCATGGTTTAAAATGTGCCGCCATTCCAGCCAAACATGGCGCGTTCGGGCGCGGCGAATTCGATATATACGCGGCCTGCATCAATGCCAAGTTCATCGTTTAGTAGCGCACACAATGTGGCTGAAATATCCGCAGTTTGACTGCTTTGCAATCCCAGACTTTTTAATTCCACAAAGGCCAGCGGCACATCGCTACCAGCAAAGAGCATGGGCTTCTGGTCGGATAATTCAACCATGACATAGGATTCCGGCTTGCCCAGCGCTGCAGTTATTGTGGACGAGCAACGGCGCAAGAAGGCGGCCTGATCGGCAACACTGACATTGGTATGAATGATCAACGATGGCATCAGTGTTTTTTCTCGCTTGAGTCTGTTTGCCGTTCTACTTTCTGTGCTTTGGAGGACTGTTCCTCAGCCGCTTGTTGCTGTGCAAGCCATTCCAGATTGCGTTTGGCCTGCGCTTCGCGCTCCAGATTCTTGCCGATACGCATGCGTTTGGTCGCGACATAAGCGAACCACCACAGCGGCAATCCCAGCCCGATGGCAACTGCCCAGAAATAAACATCCATTATTGTGCCTCCACGGTTGCAGGTGCGGCTTCAGCTGTGCTTTGTGCCAGAACGCGGGCTTCAGCCCGACGGGCAAAACTGCGATTAATCAGATTGATGGCGGCCAGAATAAAACCCAGCGCAATAAATGCACCCGGCGGAAGAATAAACATCAGCACATCCGGGTATGACTCGCCGAACACATTAAAGCCAAACAACTCGCCCTGTCCGAACAGTTCGCGCACGCCGCCCAGTAGCACCAGTGCAAAGGTGAATCCAAGCCCGACTGCCAGCGCATCCATCAGCGCATCGGAAACGCTGTTCTTGCTGGCAAAGGCTTCGGCGCGACCGAGAATGGCGCAGTTCACCACAATCAGGGGAATAAACAGCCCGAGAATCAGATACATCTCATGCATCCATGCATTCATGGCCATGCCGACGACAGTGACAAAGGCGGCGATAATGGTGATGTAGGCCGGAATGCGCACGTTTTTAGGAATCAAGCCGCGCACCATCGAGACGACCAGATTGGAACCGGCCAAGACCAGCAGGGTGGCCGCGCCCATCCAGAAACCGTTTTCAGCCGATGTGGTGACGCCGAGCAACGGGCACATGCCGAGCAGCTGGGCGAAAATGGTGTTATTATGCCAAAAGCCGTCGGCAAAAATTTCTGATTTATTCATGTGCGCCTCCTGTTTTATGATCAGCCTCTGCTGTTGTCAGGCGCGCAAAGATAACTGTTTTCTGCTGTTTGAAAAACTCAAGCGCGCCCTTCACCGCTTTGACCACGGCGCGCGGCGTAATCGTAGCACCGGTGAACTGGTCGAAATCGCCGCCGTCTTTTTTCACCTTCCACTGTTTACTACTGAGATTTTGACCAACAAAATCGGCCAGCCAGCCATCGTTTTTGACAATGCCATCGCCCAGCCCCGGCGTTTCCTGATGCTGAGTCACCCGAATAGCGAATACGCTGTCGTCCGGCCTGACTCCGACGAGAATGCGTACCGATCCGGAATATCCATCCGGCGCGACCACCTCCCATGCCATTCCGGCGATATGCCCCGCTGCATCTTTGGCTGGATAAATGACAACCGCTGCATCGTCTTGGCCTAGCGTGATTTTATCATTCTGCGGATCATTGCTATGCTCGGGCAATACCTGTTGCAGGGCCTGATGCAGCGCCGCTTTCTGCGCAGCGGCAATCGGCTCGCGGGTGATGATATCGGTGGTCGCCAGCAAGACAGCCGCAATGGATGCCACCACAAACAGAGCAATCACCATGCGAATCTGATCTTTATCCAGTTTCATACGTCACTCTTGAACAACAATATGCTCCAATATCCTTGGGCGTGCTGCTTTAGCTGCGCCTTTTTTTTCTTCATGGTTTGTGCTGTATTGTTTGGCGCGGCTAAGGCCACACGTCCTAATACCGGGGCATAATGGATTGAAGCCCTCATGAGCCGCTCTTTTCCTTTTCATGCCCGTAGACGCGCGGACGGGAATAATGATCAATCAGCGGCACGGCGCAGTTCATCAGCAGCACCGAAAACATCGCGCCTTCCGGATAACCGCCGAAAGAGCGGATGCTCCAGGTGATAATGCCGCAGCCAATACCGAAGACAATCTGGCCATTGGGCGTGACTGGCGATGAGACCGGATCAGTAGCCATGAAAAAGGCGCACAGCATCAGGCCACCGGAGAACAGGTGGAACATCGGCGGGGTGAATTGATCGGGCGCAATGCTACTGAAAATAGCAGACAGCAACGCCACCGTACCGAGAAAAGCGAACGGGATATGCCAGGTGATACTGTGGCGGGCGAGCAGGAAAATGCCGCCGATCAGCAGCGCCAGCGCACTGGTTTCGCCAATACTGCCAGCTTCAAAGCCAAGGAAAGCATCGAGCACATTGTAGTGGTAGGCCGCCAGTGCATCGCCGACCGGCACGCCCATCGTGGCCTCGGTTTTAACCTGACCGAGCGGAGAGGCCATCGAAATCGCATCCAGCCCCTGTTGCAAAACTACGGGCAGGGCATCGACACCGGCGAAAAACAGAGTCAGGCATTGGGAGAAATCGTACAGATTCACAACAGGTGTTGCCGCGCCCATATGAATCGACATGGGAATAATCCAAGTCGTCATATTTAGCGGAAATGAAATCAACAGAATCACCCGCGCCGACAGCGCCGGATTAAAAATATTGTGGCCCAGACCGCCATATACCTGTTTACCCAGCACAATGGCAAAGATGGAACCGACCACAGCCATCCACCACGGCGTTGCAGCCGGCAGGGTAAGCGCCAGAAACAGGCCGGTCAGCGCAGCGGAGTTATCCAGCAGCGCCGATAATGGCCTCTGCATCAGTTTCAAGCACGCCGCTTCGGTAAGCAGCGCCGTAACCATGCAGATCACAATCATCAACACCGATAGCCAGCCAAACAGATAAACGCTGAACAGGGAGGCGGGCAGCAGGGCGAGGATGACGGTGAACATCATCATGCGAATTGAATCACCACCGTGCGCGTGCGGAGAGCTAAGCATAATCAGCGGCATTACTGTTTCTCATCGGGTTTGGTATTCGCAGCTGATTTCGCATCCTTGGCGGGGCTATTGCTATCGACTTTCGGCGGGTGGGTTTTGCGTACCCGCGAGCGCCGTGCCGCTTTTTCAGCCTTTTCGCACTCGATGCGGGCATCACGCGATTCCGAGCGTTTTCTGGATGCTTCGGCAAATGCCTGCTCACGACGTTCGAGCGCAAGCTGGCCTTTGCCATAACGGAAATAATGCACCAGCGGGATATTCGACGGGCAGACATAAGAGCAACAACCGCATTCGATACAATCGAACAACTGATAGGATTCGGCCTTATCGAATTGATCTGATCTGCATTGATCGGCCAGCAGATTCGGCACCAGCGAAACCGGGCAAGCTTCACTGCAATGGCCGCAGCGTATGCACGGCTGCTCCACCGTATGTGCCGCCTTTATGGCGTTGCCACTTAATGCCAGCAGACCATTGGTTGATTTTACCACCGGAATATCCGGCCCCTTTAAACGCTCGCCCATCATCGGGCCGCCATGCACGATTTGCAGGCCGGTAAAATCCTCTAAACCCTGCCGGGCAAACAAACGACGCACCGGCGTTCCAATCCGAACCAGTAGATTGGCCGGATCGGGAAGAGCGTCGCCACTGAGCGTCACGATGCGTTCGGTCAGCGGTTTTCCCAATACGACGGCGTCATACAGCGCCTTGGTTGTTGCAACATTCTGGCAGATCACCCCGACATGCATGGGTAATTTTCCAGCCGGAATTTCAAGGCCTGTCAGTGAATAGATGAGCTGCTTTTCGCCACCTTGCGGATAGCGGGTGGGCAATTCCACCACACGCACATGATTCATATCATCCGCGTTCGCCAGAGCCTCATGCATGGCTGTAAGTGCTTCCGGCTTGTTATCTTCAATGGCAATGATGCCGGCAGATGCACCAACCATATGTTGGATGATGCGCATGCCGGTGAGGATGTCCTCGGTATATTCCGCCATCAAACGGTGATCGCTGGTTAGATAGGGTTCGCATTCCACGCCGTTGAGAATCACCGTTTCAATCGGAAAGCGTTTATCGCGCACCAGTTTAATGAATGTGGGGAATACCGCGCCGCCGAGGCCCGCCAATCCGCACATGCGAGCGCGCTCGCGCAGCACGGCGGGATCGGTGTTCATCCAGTCGGTGATCGGTTCCAGTGTTTCATCCACAGCATCATCGCCATCGGTTTCAATAAAAATAGATGCCATACCCATGCCAGAAGGGTGGGCGATGGGGTGTTCTTCGATTTTGACGATGGTGCCGGAAGTCGGCGCATGCACCGGTACGGAAACATAGCCTTTCGATTTGGCGATTTTCTGGCCGCGTAGCACCTTGTCCCCGATATGCACCAACGGCGAGCATGGCGCACCGATATGCTGCTTCATCGGCAGAATGTGGACGGGTGCCAGTTCACAGATTTCAATCGGAGATGCGCCGGTTAGTTTATGTTGATCAGGATGAACGCCGCCGGGAAAGCTGTGCGCCATCATGCCCAAACGCTGGGCCAGATTCCTAAGCGTGGCCGGCATGTTGTTCTCTCCTTTCATGCGCCACCTGCGAACGTTTGGTGTCCGGCAACGGCCACGACCAATGTTCCAGCAGTTCCGGTTTGGTGATCATATCAATGCAATCCACCGGACACGGTTCCACGCATAATTCGCAACCGGTACAGTGGTCTGTAATCACCGTATGATACTGTTTTGGGGCACCGATAATGGCATCGACCGGGCACGCCTTGATGCACAGCGTGCAGCCGATGCACTCATCTTCACGTACAAATGCAAGACGCGGCGCGGCAGCTTCTTCTTCCACGGCTTTCGGCTCCACGCCCATCAGATCGGCAATTTGCAACATGGTGCGTTCGCCGCCGGGAACGCAGTGATTCACTTCTTCTGTGCCGGAGGCCACGGCGGTGGCATAGGGTTTGCAGCCCGGATATCCGCACTGACCGCACTGGGTTTGCGGTAATAAAGCATCGATCTTGTCCACCATCGGATCGCCTTCGATATGGAATACTCTCTGGGCAATCGCCAGTACCAAACCGGCAACAAGCGCAAATGCGCCCAGGCTGGCCAGAGCATACAATAAACCGACCATGAATCAGACTTTAACCAGACCGGAGAAGCCCATAAAGGCCAGGCTCATCATGCCCGCCGTAATCAATGCCAGTGGCGAGCCCTTGAAGGCTGCCGGCACAGGTGAAACTTCAATGCGTTCGCGCAAACCGGCGAACAGAATCAATACCAGCGCAAAACCCATTGCAGCACCTCCGCCGTACAGGGCAGATGTCAGAAAGGTCTGTTTCTGCTGTACATTCAGGATGGCCACACCAAGCACAGCGCAATTGGTGGTAATCAGCGGCAAGAAGATGCCCAACCCCTGATATAATACCGGGCTGGTTTTGTGAATCATCATCTCGATAAACTGCACCAGAGAGGCAATGATCAAGATAAAGAAAATGGTTTGCAGGTAAAGCAGGTTCAATGGAATCAACACATATTGCTGCACCAGCCATGATGCTGTTGAGGCCAGCGTCATCACAAACATGACGGCAAAAGACATGCCTATCGCCGTCTCCACTTTAGAGGATGTGCCCAAAAACGGGCAAATACCAAGAAACTTGGTCAATACAAAATTATTAACCAATACGGCAGACAGTAGAATCAGGGCAAATTCAGTCATGGCGACGGAGTATAGGGCGATGCGCTATCTGCGTACACCGCAGAAAAACCTTACTTTTTATGCACCCCGCCAGCCATTCAACGACCGGGCATAGTCCAAGTGTGCAAGGCTGACCCCGAAAGGCATGCCCTGATAGTATTGTGCGACAAAAAATATCACATTACTACTTTCGAAAAGCGTATATAAAATCAAGGATGGCTTGTAATGCTTCAGTTTTTTTCATGTCACCGCGCGGCAAGATAAAATCAGCACACTGTTCATAAAGTGGATAACGAATAGCAGCCAGTTCCTGCAGTTTTTTTAACGTGTCGCCAACCGCAATCAGTGGCCGGTTGCTGTCACCCTCAATGCGCCCTGTTAAAAATTCGGGGCTTGCTTTCAACCATATCACCGGCGGGTGCTGTTTAAGGATGTGCATGTTTGTTTCAGACATCACCACCCCTCCACCTGTGGCAATCACTGAATGGCTGCCGACAATCTGACGCAAAGCCTCGGTTTCCATCTGGCGAAATGCTGCCTCGCCATCCTGCTCAAAAATCTCCGGAATCGAACGCCCTGCCTGTTCAACAATGTAATCATCAAGATCAATCAACGGCAATTTCAGATTACCGGCCAGTCGCCTGCCAATACTGCTCTTTCCCGATCCCATCAGGCCGACGAGAATTGGACTGATCGACTGATTGTCTATTATCTGATCATCCATTATGCTCCCCATGCGACCAACCACTGCGTCAGGAAACTGCAAACTGACGAGTGGAAATGCAAGCGCGACTATTGGGCAGGTAATATCCCGGTACAGGTTTTACTTCCTCTTTTTAGGAAAAACACAGGAGCATACTAATGACAGAAGAATTTTCAATCCGACAATTATTGAAGGTCATGGTCAAAAAGGATGCCTCCGACCTCTATCTAATGGTCGGTACGCCTCCGGGCTACCGGATCAACGGCGTCATTCACAGATTGGGAGAAAACAAGGTTAATTCTGCCACCATTGATCAGATGGCGAATGAGCTTATGAATGAGAAACAGAAAGCCGATTTTGCCATTAATATGGAAATGAACCTCTCCACAGCTATCGCCGGCCTAGGCAGGTTTCGCGTAAACATATATCGCCAGCGTGGTAGTATCGGCATGGTAATTCGGCAAATCACCACCGATATCCCTACCCTGAATGAGTTAAAACTGCCGAATATATTTAAGGATATTTCCATGAGCAAGCGAGGCCTGGTTTTAATGGTCGGAGCCACGGGATCCGGTAAATCCACTTCACTGGCCGCCATGGTAGACTGGAGGAACAGCAATCAGGCTGGCCATATTATCACCATCGAAGATCCGGTTGAATTCATGCACTCACACAAAAAATGTTTTGTCACCCAGCGTGAAGTAGGCTCCGACACCATATCTTTCCGTAATGCATTAAAAAACACGCTGAGGCAGGCACCGGATGTGATCCTTCTGGGGGAAATCCGCGAACGGGAAACGATGGAGCATGCCATTGCCTTTGCCGAAACCGGCCACCTGGCCATGGCAACCTTGCATGCCAATAATTCCAATCAGGCGCTGGATCGCATACTAAACTTTTTCCCCGAAGAACAGCATCAACAGGTTTATATGAATTTATCAATGAACCTGCGTGCCATTCTCTCTCAGCGACTGGTTAAAACTGTGGATGGGAAACGCGCTGCAGCCATCGAAATTCTCATCAATACACCACGTATTGCTGACCTCATTCTTAAAGGTGATGTGGGTACCATCAAGGAAACGATGGAAGCGGGTGAACAGCACGGCATGCGCACCTTCGATCAAGCTCTGTTTCAGTTATGGGATAGTGGTAAAATATCAGAGATAGAAGCCCTGAGAAATGCAGATTCAGCCAATAATCTACGCCTTAAAATGAAAATGGCGACGATTGAAGGATCAGGCGATGGCAATGATAAAACCAGCGTAGATGACATTCTACAGCACCATGGCGATGATGATGAAGGTGGCGGGGTTAAGCTGTCAATCTGACAAACCGGTTAACGTTATAAACAACGAGGCCAGTAAAGTACGGTCTCATTCACAAAAAATCCGGTTGGCTACCCAACCCACAAACGCGCATTTCGAAACATCCGTATCCACGGACCATCTTCTGCCCATGCATCCGGATGCCACGAATACTGGCAACTGCGGAACATACGCTCCGGGTGTGGCATCATGATAGTGAAACGGCCATCTGTCGTGGTAAATCCGGTTGAACCATCCGGCGAACCGTTCGGATTATGCGGATATGTATCGGCAACCTTGCCATTCGGCCCCAGGTAACGAAGTGATGTCAAGACACGGGCACGCTGCTCATCAGAACCGAACACCGCACGCCCCTCGCCATGCGCCACTACCAGCGGCAAGCTCGAACCGACCATGCCGGAGAGAAACATCGAAGGTGAATCGAGCACTTCCACCTGTAACAGCCGTGCTTCGAACTGTTCAGAACGATTGCGTTCAAAACCCGGCCAGTTTTCCGCTCCCGGAATCATCAATTTGAGCGAAGACATCATCTGACAGCCATTACAGACTCCCAGTGCAAATGTGTCGGCACGATGAAAAAATGCTTCGAACTGATCGTAGGCGCGAACATTGAACATAATGGAGTTCGCCCAGCCGCGACCGGCACCCAGCACATCGCCGAATGAGAATCCGCCGCAGGCAACCAGACCCTGAAAATCAGTTAAGCTGATGCGCCCTTCGATAATGTCAGACATGTGGACGTCGCTGCAATCGAATCCGGCGCGGTCGAAGGCTGCGGCCATCTCGACCTGTCCGTTGACGCCCTGTTCACGCAATACAGCCATGTTGGGTCGCGTATTGTTGATGAAGGATGCACAGATATTTTCGGCAGGATCAAACGTCAATTCGGCAAACAGGCCTGCATCATTGGGGTTGGCAATGGCGTCAAAAGCTTCGCGGGCGCAGTCGGGATTGTCGCGTAACGATTGCATGCGGAAACTCGTTTCCGCCCATTGCTGGTGTAAATCCTGCACATGGGCTTCAAATAGTGTTTTCTGTTGGAATGAAATAGTGATGTGTCGTCCGGCAACAGCTTGGCCAATGACCTGCGATAGATGCACTAAACCGGCATCGGCCAACATCCCCAAAACCTGATCGCGATCGCGGCGGCGAATCTGAATGACAGCACCGAGCTCTTCATTGAACAGGGTAGCCAGTGTATTGTCGGAAGCGGGCAAATCGATGTTCAGACCGCAACGGGCGGCGAATGCCATCTCGGCCAGCGTGGCGAACAGGCCACCGTCGGAACGGTCATGGTAGGCCAGCAACTGGCCCTCGCGATTGAGCAATTGAATGGCTTCAAAAAAGGCTTTGAGCAGTACCGGGTTATTTACATTTGGAACTGCATCGCCGGTTGCGCCATAGGCCTGCGCCAGCGCCGAGCCTCCGAGGCGATTTTCGCCCTCGCCCAGATCAATCAGAATCAGATCGCTATCACCCTGATCGAGTTGGATTTCGGGCGTCAGCGTGGCGCGCACATCGCGCACCGGCGCAAAGGCGGAGACAATCAGAGATAATGGCGAGGTCATTTCGCGGGTTTCGCCGTTGTTATCCCACACCGATTTCATTGATAATGAATCCTTGCCGACCGGAATCGAGATACCGAGCGCCGGGCATAATTCCATGCCGATGGCTTTGACCGTATCGTAGAGCCGTGCATCTTCCCCTTTGTGTCCACAGGCTGCCATCCAGTTGGCAGAGAGTTTGACATCGCCGATGTCGGCAATGGGCGCTGCTGCGATATTGGTTAGCGCTTCACCCACAGCCATGCATCCAGACGCCACTGCATCGAGTACGGCAATCGGGGTGCGCTCGCCCATCGCCATCGCCTCGCCTGTGTAGCCGCTGTAATCACTGGTCGTCACAGCCACATCGGCCACAGGGACTTGCCAGCGCCCGACCATTTGATCGCGCGCCACTAAACCGGTCACCGAACGGTCAGCGATGGTGATCAGGAATTCCTTGCCCGCCACGGCAGGCAGTTGCAATACGCGTTCCGCCGCTTCGTTCAGATCAATCGCCGCCAAGTTCAGTGCGCTTCCGTGCGCTTCTGCATGCGCGACGTCGCGGGTCATTTTCGGTGGTTTCCCCAATAACATATTGAGCGACAGGTTGACCGGCTGATTATCAAATTCCGGGTCGTTGACCACTAAATCGCGTTTTTCGGTCGCTTCGCCGAGTACAGCGAACAGGCAACGTTCGCGCTCACAAATATCGGTAAACAGATCGCGTGATTGTGGCGCAATAGCCAGCATGTAGCGTTCCTGCGACTCGTTGCACCAGATTTGCATCGGGCTCATGCCCGGCGCCATATTATGCACAGCACGCAAATCCACCCAGCCGCCGCGAGAAGCATCGTCAATCAGCTCCGGTACAGCATTGGATAGGCCGCCCGCACCGATATCGTGGATAAACAAAATCGGATTGGCATCGCCCAATTGCCAGCAGCGATCCAGCACTTCCTGACAGCGGCGCTCCATTTCCGGATTGCCGCGTTGCACCGAATCGAAATCCAGTGATTCGGCATTGGCGCCGGTATCCATACTGGAAGCCGCGCCGCCGCCAAGCCCGATCAACATGGCCGGACCACCGAGCTGGATGATTAGGCTGCCTTCCGGCACCGCTTTTTTATGCACATGGCGGGCATCAATATTGCCGACGCCGCCGGCAATCATAATCGGCTTGTGATAACCCCGCAGTTCACCGGCCACATCCTGTTCGTAGGTGCGAAAATAACCGGCCAGATTCGGGCGTCCGAATTCGTTGTTGAAAGCAGCCGCACCAATCGGCCCTTCGAGCATAATATCCAGCGCCGAAACGATGCGTTCGGGCTTGCCGTAATCGTTTTCCCATGGCTGTTCAAAATCCGGGATACGCAGGTTAGATACGGAAAAACCGCATAGCCCCGCCTTGGGCTTGGAACCGATGCCAGTCGCCCCCTCATCGCGAATTTCGCCACCGGAACCGGTGGCAGCACCAGCAAACGGGGAAATCGCCGTTGGATGATTGTGCGTTTCCACCTTCATCAGAATATGGGCATCGTCGTCATGGGCCTGATAATGACCATCGGCATCGGGATAAAAGCGTTTTGTTTTTACCCCTTCGATCACCGATGAATTATCAGAATAGGCGATCAGCGTGCCTTCGGGATTCAGTTCATGGGTATTGCGAATCATCGAAAACAGGGAACGATCCTGTGTTTCGCCATCAATCACCCAGTCGGCATTGAAAATCTTGTGGCGGCAATGTTCGGAATTGGCCTGAGCGAACATCATCAATTCGGCATCGGATGGGTTGCGTTCCAGCGCCAGAAAATTCTCAAGCAGATAATCGATTTCATCTTCAGCCAACGCCAGGCCCATATCCCGGTTGGCAGTCATCAGCGCCTCACGCCCGCCGTTCAAAATATCTACCGTGACCAGCGGCACAGGCCTGTGATGCCCAAACAGTTGCATCAGCTCATCAACATCAGAGAGCACCGTTTCGGTCATGCGATCATGCAGCAATGCAGATATCATAGCATGCTGGTCATGATTGATGCCGGAAATACGGTAAGCGATACCACGCTCAAGTCGAATCAGGCCAGCCAGCCCACACAGACCGGCAATATCAGTCGCCTTGGATGACCATGGACTGATGGTGCCTATGCGCGGTACAACCAGAAACAAATCATCGGCTGTATGTTCCACAAACAAATCCGGGGCATGCCCCAGTAACCGGGCCAGTTGTTCCGTATCTGACTGTCCCCATGTCTGGGCCACCTCGGCAATATGGATATAGTAGGCACTGATATCTGCAGGAATAAGCCCCCGCTGATACATAATATTGATAAGCTTGGCGCGGCGAAAATCCGATAATGCCTCATGGCCTTTCATGGCAAGGATTCGGGAAGAGTCAGATTGCATGGTCATGCTCGCATCCTATGAACTAACGAGCGGAAACCAAGCATCAATCGAGCCACTTGCAAAAGTCATGAACGGCGATTTACTTCCCCACTCCGGCGCACTACGAACTGGAATTTCGGAGAATGGAACCACCATGCTCCTCATTCCACTCCAAAAATTCACTCGAAGTGGGATTGCAACTCATCCACTCAGATTTTTGCAAGTGGCTCAATCATCTGTCGAAATCATCAAAGTGTCGGCAGTTTTATTTCCTTATACCAACTGACTGGTAAGGTACAGATTGGACAGCGTTCATTCGGCTTGGCAGTCAGAGTGGAACCACAATTCTGGCAAACAAAGTACCGCACAGTTGTTGAACGGAAACGCTCAACTAGTATACCGAAAAAGACGCCAGTGCCGGACTGAATATCCTTGATCAGTTCACGATGCTGCTTCTCAGACTTCCATGAAAAGTCAATATACTTTAGCGCTTTGCTATGTTTTTCATCCCAAATACGCGCCAGATATTTAGGATAATTAACATCAATCTCGGAAAGCTCGACATCAGTGGCATACTTGAGATTTTCCTTGGTGCTGCCAACCTGAATACTCTGATTAGTTGACTCAACCTGCACTCCCAGCTTGGCCAGAATTTCACTGAACCGCTTTTCATGCACCGATTCCGAATCAGCCATCGCAGCAAACAGGTGAGCGATATTAACATGTCCATCTTTCAGGGCCTGCTTTTTATAGGCATCGTAACGTCTGTGAGATTCTACTTCACCATGATAGAGCATAGTGAGCACGGCAATGGTTTCCCGGTATGCAGTTTTTGGATCCTCAACCGACCACAGCGGACGCGGGATTGCCAGTGCTGCCAGTCCTGCTCCGATCCAGACTAAAAAACGCCTGCGTGAGGTAGCAACCACATTGGAAGTCTGGGAGATAGAATATTTAGCGGCATTTCTCATAACTGTCAGTCCGTGCCCATGATTCACTTAACACCAAGTCGACAGAGTAACACAAATGAAACCAAAAAGGGAGGCCAAAGCCTCCCTGTGTAAGCCCAAAATGAAAGTGTCCGCTTTTTCCAAAATAGAAATGACCTCTTTAGTATTGCTGGATGGAGGCATTTATGGAGGCGGCCATTTTACAGATGAGCAAGAAAGAGCAGGAACGATCCGAGGTTATCAGGCTGCATGTTGAGGGTTATATCAAGCAAAAGGATGCAGGAAGACGTCTTGGGTTGAGCAC
>JAUZQI010000124.1 GCA_030951095.1 Mariprofundus sp.
GTTGCACATCGCCGGCCAGCCGACCCAGATAGTCCGCCCATTGCATACTGGTATGCAATGGGCCCCGTTCGTCAAACAACACAAACCCTCGACGCGCATGCTTCAAAATCTGTTTTTCCTCTTCCTGCTTGCGCTGGGTAACCTGCTTGCCCCGTCCTTCCGACAATTCAACGATCTGAAAGTCGGCAAACGATCTGATCCGTTCGACAAACCTCGACTCGAAACCGGATAACTCTCGGGAACCACGGCCTACCACCAGCAAAC
Organism: Mariprofundus sp.; assembly: GCA_030951095.1. Classification (GTDB taxonomy): domain Bacteria; phylum Pseudomonadota; class Zetaproteobacteria; order Mariprofundales; family Mariprofundaceae; genus Mariprofundus. The sequence continues at coordinate 265 of JAUZQI010000124.1, forward strand.
GCAGCTTCACCGGGCTTCAACACTACCTTGAGGTGCTGACCACAAGCGCTCCAACTGAAAGCTTTCTCGCACCTCGGGCAAAAACAGGTGCACAATGACATCGCCCAAATCGACCAGCAGCCACTCTGCAGCGCCCAGCCCTTCAATCTTGGCCGCCAAATCATATTCATGCGCCACAACACTCACAGATTGCGCCAGTGCTTTTAACTGCCGGTTACTGCGTCCACTGGCCAGAATAAAGCGATCAGCAAAATCGCAACGACCCCGCACATCAAGCACCAGTACATCCTGCGCTTTCTTGTCTTCCAGCGCCTCAACAAGTGCATCTGTCATGGCTTCGAAATTTTTATTTTTTTGCACTGCCTGTATCACATTTTCTCCTTCAGGGGGATATAGTTTTCTTCAACTTCATCGCATATCACCAGCGGCACCAGACTCTCCAGTGAGCGTTCCTGTTCAGTCCGGTGGCGAATTTCCGTGGCCGAAATATCGGGCAGGTCGACAGGGATATAACACCAGCGCCCCGTACCGCCAAAATCCCGCCAGTCTTGTTGTTCCAATCGCTGCCAGCCTTGATGGGAAGCAACAATATCTGCTGCAATGCCCGAGCGTGCAAACACTGCCACATTGCACAAGCCTATATGGGCAGGATATTCCTGCCACGATTCCAGACCTGCCCAGGCATCGGCCCCAAGCATCAGCCATGGCACTATTTCCGGGAACTGCTGATGGAACCGACGCAATGTCGCCACTGCCGGTGTGGGCTCATTCTGCACAATTTCCCAATCCAGCACCCTGACTTCGGGCTGATCTGAAAATATTTGCTGCAGCCAGTCAAAACGCGTCCTGCCATTGGCCATGCCGGACAATTCACGATGCACCGGCAACGCCGGAAATACCCAGACCTCATCCAGTCCCATCTGCAACCCGGCCTGCACCAGCGCCACATGGCCCAGATGCGGCGGATCAAATGAACCACCAAAAAGCCCGATGTGTTTTCCCGTCAACTCAGTATTCACAACACCTGCTAACGCAAGACTTCAGGCTGCCTTGATTTTATTCTGCCACATAATTTGAACATAATAACCTCGACAGAATAAAAAAACGGCGCCCGTATTATACCCAGAGAGCCTCTGAACAAGCGCATCCCTAAGGGCGCGCTGATCAAACCATGATTCGCGATCCTGCATGTGAAATGAACGATTTCTTCGTTAAAGGTTTGAGCCATGGCGGTGCTATGCCTTGCAATCTTTGCCTTGAACTCCTTCATTTCCCATTGCGGTCTCATCAAACCAGATTTAATCAGCACTTCCCTAACGCACCTGGCCACTGCCGAGCACGATCCACTTCTGCGTCGTCAACCCTTCCAGGCCGACCGGGCCACGCACATGCAAACGGTCGGTGGAAATGCCGATTTCAGCACCCAGACCATATTCAAAACCATCGGCAAAACGGGTGCTGGCATTCCACATCACCGAGGCGGAATCTACTTCGCGCAGAAAACGCTGCCCTGCCTCGTAACTACCAGTGACAATACTCTCCGTGTGGCCGGAACCGAATTCGGCAATATGATCCACCGCCTGCTCAAAACTATCCACCACGCGAATGGAAATCACCGGTGACAAATATTCTGTCGCCCAGTCTTCGTCAGTTGCCGCTTTTACATCCAGACCAGTTGCCGCAGCTCTTGTTCGCTCACAACCCCGCACCTCCACGCCCTTCTCCAGCATGGCCTGTACAATCGCAGCGGTGCAGCCTGCAACAGCATCCTGATGAATTAACAATGTTTCCATCGCATTACATACCCCGTAGCGATGGGTTTTGGCATTCAGGGCAATATTCAATGCCATCTCAGCATCCGCTGCGGCATCAATATAGACATGGCAAATACCATCCAGATGTTTAATCACGGGAACACGTGATTCGGCTGCCACACGCTTGATCAACGACTTGCCACCGCGGGGAATAATCACATCGACATATTGTTCGCTTTGCAACAGTGCTCCGACCAGCGCGCGGTCAGTTGAATCTACCAGTTGCACAGCATCCTGCGACAAACCGGAATCGACCAGAGCCCGTCGCAAACAGGCCGCAATGGCCCTGTTGGAATGAATGGCTTCGGATCCACCACGCAAAATCGCCGCATTGCCTGATTTCAGGCACAGGCCGGCAGCATCTGCAGTCACGTTTGGACGCGATTCATAAATAATGCCGATAACACCCAAAGGCACGCGCATATGGCCAACCTGAATACCAGAGGGCCGATAACGCAAGTTATCAATAGCGCCCACAGGATCAGGCAGGGCGGCAATCTGCTCCATGCCTTCCGCCATGGCATCAACACGATCACCATTGAGCATCAGCCGGTCTTTCAGCGCCGCATCAAGACCATTCTCCTCGGCTGTTTGCATATCCATGGCATTGGCAGACAGTATTTCTTTCATTTCACGGCGTATCACAGCAGCTGCCAACTGCAGCGCTTTGTTCTTGGCACAGGTTTCTGCCATGCGCATGGTTTTAGCTGCATCCTTCGCCCGCCGGCCCAGCGCCATCATCACTGTTACTGCATCTGTTTCCATGACTGTGTTACTCCCTGTTTTGCTGAAACTGCTTGATTTTTCACGGCAGCGAACGTGAAGGAAAACCTTAAACTTTGCAATGAAGGAATGCCAAACCACCGAATACTTGTTTTATACTCGCTAACACCTCTGCATCCTTTGCGGTGAAAGAATCCAAATCACAGTGTCTTTTGCGTGATCAAAACCAAATTATCGCGATGGATTACTGATGAAAAATCATGGAATCCCAGAATGCTTTCAATATCGCTGCTGGCATGACCCATAATTCGACGCATCTCTTCAGCCGTATAATTGCATAGGCCTTTGGCTATCACACCATTCGAACCAATAATTTCGACACAATCACCCTTGTCGAACACGCCTTCCACCGCAGTTACGCCCACCGGCAATAAGCTGCTTCCCTGTTCCAGCAAGGCTCTGGCTGCTCCTGCATCAATATGAATCTCTCCTGCCGCATGCAGCACTTCAGTGATCCAGTGCTGACGCTTGCTCTGCCGATCCACACCACAAAGAAATAACGTACCTTCATCCTCACCGGCCAGCAGGCGAGTCAGCATTCCTTTTTCCTTGCCGCTGATAATAGCTGCCGCCACCCCGCCCCGGGTCGCCACGCGGGCGGCAGCCAGTTTACTTGCCATGCCTCCGGTTCCAAAAGAAGAGCCTGCATCACCGGCCATGGCAATATGTTCGTCATTCAGATGAGACACGATATCAATGCGTTTGGCATCCTCATGCTCGCCGGGGTTACGGTCATAAAGCCCGGACACATCGGTCAGCATAACGACCAGATCAGCATCGACAACCAGACTGACCAATGCTCCCAGACTATCATTATCGCCAAATTTTATTTCCGATACCACGACCGTATCATTTTCATTCACAATGGGGATCACACAGACTGAAAACAGCGTTTCGCTGGTGTTGCTGGTGTTGAGATAGCGACGGCGATGCCTGAGATCGTCTTTGGTCAGCAGCATTTGCGCTACACTCAGGTCATGACGGGCGAAGGCCTTACCATAGGCGCGCATCAGCTTGGGTTGCCCGATAGCCGCCGCCGCCTGTTTTTCATG
>JAUZQI010000125.1 GCA_030951095.1 Mariprofundus sp.
GTATATAGGAGGGTAATACATGGAAAACCAAGTTCACGTATTACCAAGTTATGTACCTTGGAAACTGAATGAGTTATGACATGAAACCAATGCTGATGTCGGAGCGTCTCGCTCTTCCACTTGAAAAACGTTACCCAGATAATTGGCCGCCAATAGAACACTACGTTCATGAATCAGGAATTACACATGCGATGGTTGATGGCCTTGAACAGCTGATCGAAGATTGCTCGCCTGAAACAGCAATTGACACTTATATCTCCGAAAACCCAGTGTTACTTACGGCACTGTTAGATTTCAACAATACCGGGCACCACGCTGCGTGGGTAGTTCCGAAAAAGAAGATCCGGCCCAAGATAAGCAGAGAAATACCGGGGCTAATCCCAGACTTTCTTGTTGGCGGAAAAAATTCATTTGGTATTACTTGGTACGTTGTAGAGTTGAAGGGTGCAGAGCACAAACTATTCACGTCCTCTGGCAAGAAACTTTACTTAAGCGGTACCGCGAATATGGGCTTATGCCAAGTGTTGGAGTACATGCATTTTTGTAACATCTCCCAAAGTATGTTGCGAGAAACAATGAAGCTCAGCGAGCTTTCCTACGCCGAAGGTTTTCTTTTTATTGGTCGCAGTAGAGAAACCGAAAAGCAGAGGCCAAAGGATTTAAAAGCTTCTATCAACAAAATGAATCAAAATCTTCAGATTAGATCATATGATTCGCTTGTAAGAATGTGTCGAAAATTTGCAATGATTAACGCTCAAACAGGCGGTGCATAACAATGTCTTGTACTCGTCCACAAAAAACTACGCTCGCTTCGCGTACTCCGCTTTGTGTGGCGAGAGCACTTGCGGTGCCTGGTCTTGAATCGTGCATAGGGAGGTGTAATGTCTACTGATCATTTACTCACTTTTCCTGAAGGAAAAACGCTGGAGTTTAAACGGGATTTGTCTTCGCCGAAGCCGATTCTGAAAACGCTGGTGGCGTTTGCCAATACGGCGGGTGGCACACTGATTATCGGCAGGGCTGATGATGGAAGTATTGTCGGGGTCGAGGATGTACTGGCCGAAGAAGAGCGGCTGGCCAACCTGATTGCCGACAGCATTGCCCCTTCGATGATGCCGGAGATTGAGGCGGTTACAGTAGAAGAGAAATCGTTGTTGCTGGTACGCGTGGCGCACTGGCCGGGGCCGTTTTACCTGAAAGAGAAGGGGGCTGAGGATGGTGTCTATGTGCGGCTTGGCTCGACCAATCGCATAGCCGATGTGGCGATACTCGAAGAGTTGAATCGACTGCATCACAACAGCGCTTTTGACCAGCTGCCTTGTGCAGCTACTTCTGAATTCGATCTGGATAAGTTGGCGGTGCGTAGGTGGTTTGCGGGCAGAGATCGCATTATGGATGCGACTGCACTTGAATCGCTTGGCATTCTGGTGCGCCATGGCAGTGGGCGTGTTGTTTCCAATGGTGGGCTGATTCTGTTTGGCAATGAAGATGTACGGCGACGCTATTTCCCTGATGCACGTATCTCCTGTGCACGCTTCCGTGGCGCGGATAAAAGTGAGTTTATTGATCGACAGGATATGGATGGACTGCTCGATTCCGTGGAAGATGTGCCGAAGTTTATTGCTCGCAATACCCGGCTGGCATCACGGATCGAAGCATTGCAGCGGCAAGATATTGCTGAATATCCGGCTGTCGCTATTCGCGAAGTGCTGGTGAATGCTGTAGCGCACGCCGATTATGCCTGTGGCGGTATGCGTATCTTCGTGTCGATTTATTCTGATCGGCTGGAGATACAGAGTCCGGGTATGTTTCCATTTGGCATGACCATGGATGACTTTAAATCAGGGGTTAGCCGAATAAGGAATCGTGTGATTAGCCGTGTACTTCACGAAGCTGGATTGATGGAGCAGTGGGGGAGCGGTTATCAGCGTATCGCAACAACCTGCAACAGAGATGGTTATCCCGAACCTGAATGGCAGGAGCTTGCTTCATGTGTGCGGGTGATCTTCCGTCCACATCCCGATGTCCCTGTAAATGTCCCTGTAAATGTCCCTGTAAGTGGTCATGAATTGAATGAGCGCCAGCAATGGTTTGTTGAGCAAATTTATGCAGGTAGAAAAGTGAAAGCAGCAGATATTCAATCACAGTGGGATGTGGTGGAGAAGACTGCAAAAAGAGATATTGCAGTACTCAGGAAAAGAGAGTTGATTGAATTCACCGGTGCCCCCAAAACAGGGCACTACCGGATCAGGCAGAAACAGGGGGACAAATAAAATGTCTCCCGGCCCATGTTATTTTAAAAGCGGCTGGAAAACGGCTTCATATACGGGTCTGTTTGTTATCAAAACAGAGTTTTTCAGCAGTCCATATGAAGATGTGCAAGGTTGCACCTGATGGAAAAAATATTTTGAATTGCGGTGTTTATGGCTGAGATATCTGATAAAGCGTTGCTGGTCAGGCGTATTCCTTACAGTGATACTTCGCTGATCTGTCACTTTTTCACCGAGCAGCATGGACGAATAAGTCTGATGGCCAGGGGTGCAAGACGCCCCAAAAGTAGTTTTCGTGCAAGTCTGGAACCACTTTATGCGTTGGATATATGCTGGCGGCCGGGTCGGACCGGCATGGGTACGCTGACCGATGTTCAACGAGGTTCATCACTGCTGCAGCCGGCACAGGTTCTTGATGGGCAGGAGTTGCTGGCTATCGCATCGCGTCTGTTTCAGGACGGTGATCCTCAGGGATATGAAGAGCTGACAGCTGCACTGCACTTGCTGGCTAAGCGTGATCAGCAAGGATTGCTGGCTGCTGTCTGGCAACTATTGGATCATGCCGGTTGGCTGGGTGATTTGAGTCATTGTTGGCATTGCTCGGTGCCGGTCGAAGGCGGTATGTTTTGGCAACACGGGCATCTTCTCTGTAGCGCATGCGGCAAAGGTATGGAAATATCCGCAGGCCTGAGGAAATCGATCACAGCCGTCTTGGCTGGTGATCGAGTAATGCTATCGGAGCCGAACTGCAGAACATGGCGAGAGATCATCAGGCTGGTGCTGAAAGAGCACGGCATCAAAGCTACAGATAGTTTTAACTGGTAAAATGTGAAACTTTTTCACCGGCCGTTCTTGCGCATCCGGCTTCAGTAGAGGTCGCACGGCCCTGGGCAGGTTGTCGAGGCAATAGATATTTTCTGGTTTTCCTCTGCGTTCCTCTGCGTACTCAGCGGTGAAATATTTTGAAGTTGAAGGAAGGGAACATGATTAATCTTGGTGTAAATATCGATCATATTGCAACGATTCGCCAGGCGCGTGGCACTACGTACCCTGATCCTGTGGATGCGGTATCGGTTTGTCTGGCTGCTGGTGCTGACAGTATTACCGCCCACCTGCGCGAGGATCGGCGTCATATTCAGGATCACGATATCGAACGTCTTGCTGCGATTCCCGGCTTACATCTGAATATGGAGATGGGCGTGACCGACGAGATGGTGGCGATCTGTGAGAGATTGAGACCTGCTGCCTGCTGTCTGGTACCGGAAAAACGTGAAGAATTGACTACAGAAGGCGGCCTGGACGTTGTCGCGCACAAGGCCCGATTGGCCGCTGCCGTTGCGCGTTTATCTGCTGTAGGCGTGCGAGTGTCGATGTTTATCGATCCGATTCCTGAACAGATCAGGGCAAGCCGGGAAATTGGTGCAGCCGTGGTTGAATTACATACCGGACATTATGCGAATTACTTTGGCGCAGCACAGGCAAAAGAGCTGGATGCACTCGCGGATGGCGCAAAACTGGCCAGAGATATCGGCTTGATTGTACATGCTGGTCATGGGCTGACAGTGGAGAATACTCCTGCGATCTGCGGGTTGCCCGAAGTTGAAGAGCTGAATATTGGTCACGCTATTGTCGCCGATGCGATCTTCAAGGGGTTGCAGCAGGCGGTAGCTGATTTCAGGGCGGTAATGGTTCGTTGATTAGCGGAATAGGTGTAGATCGCATCGCGATTTCCCGAGTAGAGGCGAGTCTGGAACGTTTTGGTGAGCGCTTTATTCAGCGTGTTTATACCGACAACGAAATCGCTCAGGCGCATGCCAAAGGAAACCCTGCGAGACGTTTTGCCATGCTATTTGCCGCCAAAGAGGCTGTATCCAAAGCGCTCGGTACCGGCTTTCGTCGGGGTATTGCCATGCATCATATCGAAACCATTCATCAGGCCAGCGGCAAACCCGAAGTGATCCTGCATGCGGCAGCATTGGACGTGGCAAAGGCGTCAGGCATCAATCGGGTGCATGTTTCGCTGACTGATGATGATGGTGTGGCTCTGGCCTTTGCTGTAGCTGAGTCGGGTGCTGCAGATTCGAAGCCTTAATATAAGCGCCGTATTTTCATGGAGACTCTGGCTGCTCTGCCTAATCTCCTATTGCGCGCTGATCTATTTCCTCTCAGATCAATCGGTTTTGCCGGTTCCCCATATCTTTAATATGCAGGATAAACTCATCCATGCGAGTGCCTACGCAGTTATGGCGTGGTTGTTCTGGCATGCCGGACGCGGTTTCATACCTACGGCTTTGTTGCCTGTCGTAACTGTTCTTTTCTGCTCATTGTTTGGCTTCAGTGACGAGTGGCATCAGTCTTTTGTTGATGGGCGTCAGGCTGATGTGTACGACTGGCTGGCCGATACACTCGGAGCTTTGCTATTGACAATTACCCTTTGGAAAAGAGAGGTTGTGTTATTGGGGCGTAAGTGAAAGCCTGAACAGGCAATGGTCAATTGAACATTTTCAGACAGGGAGAGTGTATTGAGTATTACCCGAATTTTAACTGCCGCCCAGATGCGCAGGGCGGATGAAATCACCATCAAGTCTGGTTTGTCAGGTTATGACCTGATGGATCGAGCAGGTCGCGCGGTTGCCGCTACTGTGCTGAAACGTATTCCCGATTATGGACGAGTCGTCATCTTTGCCGGTCCTGGCAATAATGGTGGTGATGGCTTTGCAGCTGCTCACCATCTGCGTAAATATCGTATTCCAGTTACAGTTGTATCGCTTGTCCCTGTTGATTCGATAACAGGTGACTGTAAAACCCATGTCGACCAGGCAGTTAAATCCAGTGTGAAAATCAGAGAGGCGACCACGCTTGAAAATTTGTGCGAGGTGGAACGCTGGTTAAGCCGTTCAGTGATTGTTGTTGATGCTATTTTTGGCACAGGTCTGTGCCGACCGCTGGATGGATTGATGGCTGAAACAGTGGCCAGAATCAACGCCTGTGACCGCCCTGTATTGAGTGTCGATATTGCAAGTGGTATTTGCTCCGACTCCGGCTCAATACTGGGATGTGCGGTCAAGGCCGATTATACGTTACCGATTGCGGCCTCGAAGTGGGGGCATTGGCTTAATGAGGGGGGTGATTATCCCGGTTTACTCCTGAAGGTGGCCGATATCGGCATCAGTGATGAGGCTATTCAGGCCTCATGGCACGCCTCATGTGACTGTGAAGATGATAATGAATGTTTCTGTGTGAACAGTACCTGCCTGATCAATGACGAGTATCTTAATGCTGCCTGGCCTCCGAGGCCGCGCTTGTCACATAAAGGTTTTTTCGGACATGTGTGGGTGTTTGGTGGCTCTACCGGATTTACCGGAGCACCTCAGTTGGCAGGTCTGGGGGCTTACGCTGCAGGCGCAGGGCTTGCCAGTATAGCCTGCCCGGATGAAGTATGGCCCGTGGTTGCATCGGCAAATCTGGAAGTGATGGTGCACCCTGAATCCTCAACTGCCTGGCAGAGGGCAGGTGCCATTGTCGCTGGCCCCGGCTGGGGAGAAGGGCGTGATGAGTTGTTAAATCGCCTGTTTGAAAGTGATATCCCGATGGTTGTTGATGCAGATGCACTCAATATGATCGCCGCAAGCCCCGCTCTTCAGAATACTCTCAAAGAGCGAAAAATCATGACGGTGATTACGCCGCATCCGGGAGAAGCAGCAAGATTGCTAGGCACTGATATCGGAACTGTTCAGGATGATCGTAAGCAGGCTGTTCTTAATTTGGTAGCTCGCTTTGAATGCTGGGTTGTGCTCAAGGGATCTGAAACTCTGGTGGCATCTCCCGAACGTGATATCTATCTCAATCCATTCGGTTCACCTCATTTGGCTGTTGCAGGTTCCGGCGATGTGCTCTCCGGTATGATTGGCGCTCAGCTTGCCCGTCGAAAAGGTGACGGGGCTACACTTGCTGAGCTGATTTCATCGAGTGTGGCTTTGCATGCCAAGGCGGGTGCGAAGGGGGGATGGTATCTGGCTGGTGAATTGGCCGGGCTTGTTGCACAGGCGCGACAGGAAATCGAAAGTGGTGATAGAAAGAATCACTGAACTCGACTATAGTCTATGTTAGCAACATAGTTGCTTGGAGGCTTTGCCACAGATGCAGAACAGACCAAAAGTTCAACCGGGGCCTCTGTCCCCCCGACTGTCTATTTATCGTTGGCATATCACCATGATTGCCAGTATCGGACATCGGGCCAGTGGTATGGCGCTCATTCTTTTTGTTCCGATCTACCTGTGGTTGTTGCGCGGCATGACCGGTAGCGAAGAAAATTTTGAAGCTGTATTTAACTGGCTGCACTCCGACCTCGGAAAAGTTTCTATCTGGCTGCTCGGTGTATCCCTTGTCTATCACTTCTGTAACGGCATTCGATTTCTAAGCATAGATGCAGGCTGGGGTGAAAGCCGTGACGGTATGCGAAACAGTGCTAAAGTGGTCATTGCTTTGACTGTTGTTGCAGCCGTGGTGATGGCGGTGATGTTATGAGGGTGGTGAAGGAGCCCGGTGCCGCGCATAGCGGATTATCCGACTGGTACTGGCAGCGACTGTCAGCCGTAGTCCTGGCCCTGTTATTACCACTGCCATTTTTTCTGCTCGTAGCAGTATATGGCGGCAGTCTCGATCAGCAGGGGCTGCTCGATATTCTCGATCATGTTGTTTCACGCCTGTTGCATACGATTCTTATTCTGGGTTTGATTATCCATGCTTATATGGGGCTAAAAGTCATACTCGAAGATTATATACACACGATTGCGTGGCGCATTCCCCTGATCGGCACCATGCTTGTCATGATGACTGCGTTCGGTATCTGGTGGTTAGCAATCATCTGGGCCTGGATATGAAAACTGTCACTCATCACATTCGTCTTTTGAGCGCTGGCT
>JAUZQI010000126.1 GCA_030951095.1 Mariprofundus sp.
AATCAGAAGCCGCCGCACCCGGATGATGACTTTGAAGTGGTGTAGTCAGTCGGCCGGAAGGCCGACCAATCACCGGCTTTCAGCCGTACAAGGAAGCCACCGGCTTTAGCCGGTGGTCATTCACCGGCAGTGTTTAAAGAACTGTTTTAATAACCTGCTCGATTCATCGGCCATAATGCTTGCTGTCACCTGCGGTTGATGATTCAGACGCTTATCTGAAAGTAGCTGATATAATGATTTCACAGCGCCTGTTTTGGGATCACTGGCAGCGTATACAAGCCGACCGATGCGGGCATGGATGATACATCCGGCACACATGGTGCATGGTTCCAGCGTGACATACAGTGAACTGCCAACAAGCCTGTAATTCTGTGTGGCGGCACAGGCGGCCCGAATAACACGCATTTCAGCATGGGCGCTGGCATCATGCCGGCTGATCGGCGCATTGTTGCTGCTAAACACTTGCCCGTTTTCCAGAACCAGCACAGCACCGACAGGCACTTCTCCGGCCTGAGCCGCCAATTCAGCCTGCTTTAATGCCATTTGCATATACTCAGTATCATCGGTCATGTGTGGTTGCCCGGATCACTTAAACCAGTATCGGTTTTCCCGATTTCTTTATTGTCTTCCTCTGCGTATCCTGTGATAGGCAGGATGCCCGAATGCCGTGAGCGCATGGATGCGCAGGACCGGCCGGTGAAAGTTTTTGACTGTTTTTTCTGAACCTCTGCCATCACTGCCTCAGTTTCGGATCGAAATAATCACGCAGTCCTTCGCCAAGCAGGTTATAACCCAGCACGGTGGTTAAAATTGCCATGCCGGGATAGACAGATAACCACCAGGCAATCTGAATATTGTCCTTGCCATCCGTTAGAATATTGCCCCAGGATGCATCAGGCGGTTGCACGCCAAGGCCCAGAAACGATAGTCCTGACTCAATCAGTACCGCGCCGGCAATACCAAGAATGGCCGATACCAGTATTGGCCCCATCGCATTGGGCAGCAGATATCGCCACATCAGGCGAACAGGGCTTGCCCCCAGACTGTGTGCAGCCAGTACAAATTCACGATGGCTCAAGCTCAGGAATTCGGCACGAACCAGTCGCGCCACGCCCATCCAGGAAGTCAGGCCAATGACAATCATGATATTCCATATCGACGGTTCCAGAAATGCGATGACGGCCAGAATCAGGAAGAAGGTGGGAAAACAGAGCACCATATCGGTGATACGCATCAGTAAAGCATCTGTACGACCACCGAAAAAACCGGCAACAGCACCCAGTATCAGACCCAATATCAGTGAAATACCTACGGCCACAAATCCGACGGCCAGTGACACACGGGCACCAAATAACATGCGTGAAAACACGTCCCGGCCTAACGTGTCGGTACCGCACCAGTGTTGCCATGATGGCGACATCAGAATTACGCTGACATCAATATCGGTGGGATCATACGGGGCAATCCATGGTGCCAACAGCGCCAGCAGTGCTACGCCTAGCACCAGTGTGCCACCAATCAGCATCAGCGGGGATTGGCGCATGAGTTGGCGCAACAGGGCAATCAACCTTTGGCTCCATGACGGATGCGCGGATCAACCCAGGCGTAGGACAGATCGGCAATCAGATTTCCAATCAGTGTCAGCACTGCACCGATGACAGTGATGCCCATAACCAGCGGATAATCGCGCGACAATACGGATTCAAAAAACAGCAAACCCATACCGGGCAGGGAGAACAGTTGCTCGACAATAACAGAGCCGCCAATCAGACCGGGAATGGACAGGCCGAGCAGAGTGATAATGGGTAACATGGCATTTTTCAGCGCTAGCCGATAACGGATGGTACCCTCAGGAACCCCCATGGCGCGTGCGGTGGTGACATAATCGGCGCGAATCACATCAAGCATGCCGGTGCGCATAAAACGACTCATGCCGGCCAGTCCTCCAATAGCAGAAACAAAGACAGGTAATATCAGGTGTTTCAGCATATCTGCCTGCTGCTGCCAGAATCCCATTTGCTGCCAGCTATAATCATGCAGGCCGGAAATAGGCAACCAGTTCAGATTTACACCCAAACTGATCATCAGCAATAAACCCAGCCAGAACGAGGGGATAGCGAAACCGATAAAAACAAAGACAGTCATACCTTTGTCGAACCATGAATCCCGCCGCACGGCGCTGGCGACGCCGATGGGAATCGCAACGGCGAGTATCAACAGCATAGCCAGCACATTGATCCACAAGGTGACCGGTATACGTTCGGAAATTTTATCCAGAACGGCTCTGCCATCGGCTGAAAAAGATTGTCCGAAATCAAGCACAGCCAGTCGCCCGAGCCAGTTCCAGTATTGCTCGTACAACGGTTTGTCGAGGCCATAATAAGCACGCAAACGCTCGATATCCTGAGCGGAAACTTTGGGATTAAATTCCTGCCCGACCACACTGGGTTCGCCGGGAGCCAGATGCATCATACCGAAGGAAATAATCGTGATGCCGAACAGTAACGGAATCATGCCTGCCAGTCGTTTTATCAGATAAGTGGTCACGGGCTCACTCTAGGAGTCTGTCGGACTATGGCAATTCGTAGCGAGCAGGTGGGGAAGCGAGGCCAAAATTGGATGAATATAAGGAGCATAGTGGTTCTATGCGACGCATATTCAGCCTGTTTTGAACCGCTATCCCCACCGCACAGTAGATTCTGGCATAGTCTGACAGACTCCTAGCCAGTGAGTCGGCCAATGCCATACCGGCTTTATGTCTGTTAACACTTTGGAACCAGAGTTTTCTGAGGGAGTTGTATCGGGGTTTCATGCGCCCATTTTGTCTGAAAAAAAGCGATGCTGACTTCCGTATCCAACATTGACGAAAACGATGAATCACAGTACAAATCGCACCCCGCCAGAATGCTCCCATCGTCTAGCGGTTAGGACGCTGGCCTCTCACGCCGGAAACAGGGGTTCGATTCCCCTTGGGAGTACCAATTCAACATATCATAACGTCCTACAAGAGCCTGTAAGCCTTCGGCGTATTGGTTACGCTAAGGAAGCGCTGATCAAACCATGATTCGCGATTCTGTATGTGAAATGAACGATCTTTTCGATTAAGGCAGATGTTGCAGCATCTTCAGTTCGTGCACCAATGCCTTGCGCCTGAGCAGCAGATTCAAGTGACCTCCACCATGTTTGTGCCATAAGTGGGCAGCACGCAAGCCGGACATCAGCAGTGCCCGCACGCGCCGGGTATTGGCTGGCTGGTTTAAATATTCCGCCTTGCCGTGAACCATGATACGCGGTTTCATTGTGCTGATGGTTTCACCATAAAGATCAGCAATAGCTGCAATCACATTGTTGTGCATGCTGTCTCCGAAATATTGTTTTTGATGCGTGATGCGTTGCATGTTCTCTGCCAGTTTATGGCGCATGGGGGCATTTTTAGCAAGTCGTCGTTCAAGTGTCATCAGGCCACCGCTGTATACCATCAGTGATTTGGCTTGTGGTAAATTGTCACCTTTTAAAAGACCGATGCAAATCCGCAGGCCTGTGGTTAAACCGGACGCGCTGCCATATAGCTGTGATATGCCATGGTCGTTTGCATGGAACTCGGTAAACATGCTTTCCATCAGTACTTTGCAATCCTCGGCATCCATTACCCCTTTGCGGGCAATGCAGTCAACCAGATAGACTGCCTGCGTCAGGGCTGCAAGTGCTATGGCACGTTGGGTCAGTGCTGTCGTGTGGGAAGACATGCGGCTATGCTGGAGGTATGAATGGAGATGCTCAAGTGATGAAAGAAATGCGGAAGATGGCAGCACAATGTTTGTTGCTGCGTGATGTTGATGAAAAACTCGCCGGAGTTCGTGCGCTGGCCAGCCAATGGGACAATCAGGAGGTTGACCTGGACAGTGCTGCAGCAATAACAAATATCGATCAGCCGGGCAGGCCGGAACTACCACTGCTGGTCAGGGCAAATAAAATGCCCCGGCGTGGTTTTGGTACTGTGGCGGGCCGGGCCATTATGATGCATGCCATTGCCCATATTGAATTTAATGCCATCAATCTGGCACTGGATGCAGTTTATCGCTTTACCAATATGCCGGAAGCCTATTACAGCGACTGGCTTCAGGTGGCTGTTGAAGAGGCTTATCATTTCGAACTGATTCGTGCTCATTTGCGTCACTTGGGGGCGGATTACGGTGATTATGAAGCGCATGGCGGTTTGTGGGAGATGTGCGAAAAAACAGCCCATGATAGTTTGGTTCGTATGGCGTTGGTGCCGAGGGTACTGGAAGCACGCGGACTTGATGTAACGCCGGGCATTCAGAAAAAACTGGCTCAGGCAGGGGATGATAATGCTGTCAGTATTCTTGCTATCATACTGCGGGATGAAATCGGCCATGTTGCCATCGGTAATCGCTGGTTTCGTTATTGTTGCGAAAAGCGGGGGCTGGAACCGGTTGACACATTCACAGAACTTCTGGCTGAGTATTATCCGAAAGGTTTAATGGGGCCATACAATATGGTGGCACGTGAGCAGGCAGGGTTTTCAAAGCGGGAGATGGCATTATTAATGAAAAGTTGAATGCACCAACAGTGCCCGTATCTGCAGGTCACCGTTTGGTGCATGTGAATTGCGAAAGCTTTAATTTTACCGGTGAAAGTCGAGTGTGCGAACAATGTTCCCAGGGAAAACAAGTTGCAGTGATTGCCTATCTTTGCTGATGACAACATGTACCGGCCCGTTCCAGCGATCACCTACACCAAAACCGATTTGTTCATCCTTGATAACTTCAAGCTGGGATAGCAGGCGAACAGGCGGATGTTCATCCGGCATGCTCAGTTTGATGGTTTCATCGCCGTAGAAGTGGATGGTGCTCCGGCCATCATCCTGCTGCCATGCGCCTTTCAACGCAGTTATTTTATCGGCCGGAACCGGATTGTCGGTCGCCAGGCAGCCAGCCAGCGCGAATAACAGGGTGAATCCTAGCAGACGTGAAAACAGTACGGATGCAGTCATGATGAGCGCTTTTTGAGTTTTAGCTGATGGCCGGAAATGGTCATACGATCCTTATCGACACCTTTATAGATGGTCAGAGTCTCTGAAATGGTACCGTGTTCAAAATGCAACAGAAAGCCGTAGAGATAAAAGTCGCCGCGAAAGCGCGGATCATTATGCTGAAAAGTTGATTTGATGTTTGTCAATTTGCCCAGTGGCTTGGTGAGGCTGGTCATTTTTTGTTGCCATGTACTGGCCGGATGGACGCGTAGAAATTGCTCATCATACAGTGGCATGACTGCATCCCAGACGCCCGTTTGAAATCCCTTGTGAACTGTGCTGACAATCTGTCCGGCCTCGGCTCCTTGGTTGGCTTCGGTAAGACAGCCTGAGATCAGGACAAGCAGCAGGGGGAATAATAATATTCTGGCAAGAAAACGTTTCATGTCACCTCCGACAGGAGCCGATGCTAGAAGGTAGCTTTCTCTTGGCAAGGTCATCTGTTTTTGTTACTTCTTTTCATAAAATGTAAATCATAGTATGGTTTCGCGCATATCTGGGCAGTGGCAGTTTACAGCCAAGGAGGAGATTAATGGCGAAGGGTCAGAATCAGAACAACGGATTGAGAATGGTGCTATTCTATATTACCTGCGGTATTGCACTTGTTACAGCTAGTTATGGGGGGCTCTATTTTGCATTTGGGCACCTCGCAGCAGGTATTGAGAATAACGATAAGGCGGAACTGGAAGCAGGTATTAATTTTCATCAGCTTCAGGGGGCGATCAGGACTCAGTTGCCAGAGAACCTGGCTCAGGTAACAGTCGATACGAGTAGTAAATATGCTAACTCGACGTTTATAGCCAATGATGCACCCAGGATAGAGGTAAATGCAGATACATTTGTCGCACTGGTCAAGCAGAGCGGCATTTGTGCGCCGGCAGGTGCTAAAGCAGGATACGATGACAATGCCTGCACCATGAGTCTTGAATCAATGGCATACGCGCATTTGAATTATAAGCTGGTGAATAATGCGGACAAGAATCTTTGGGCAAAATTTATTCTTGCCAAAGACGAGAGTATTGTTGTCTGGCGTATGACCAGCGCAACGCTGTCCAAGCCAATGATGGCGAAGGTGCTTGAATAGCTTTCGGATTGTTTGCAACGGAGAAATAAAAAGCTGGCAGGGTAATCCTGTCAGCTTTTTTTGTTCCTGAGCCAAGTTATTCTCGAAGCACTACTTGCAAAGTAGGCATCAGGCGGAATAATGCCGCTCCATGCCTACCAACCCGCAACCCCTCAAACCCGGCGAGAAAATTCTGTTTACCGTAGCAGGCGTATTTGTCGTCTTTGCCGTCATCGCATTTATTATCATGCAGTTTTTTATTGCCACGTCCGATAAACCGATTTTTGAACAAAAAACCCATGCCGATTTTTCAGCCGAAGGGCAGAAAGGTTCCGAATATTTTCGTGTGGAGGGTTGCACGACCTGTCACCGGGCTTTGCGCAATGGCACCAATATGGGGCGGACGGCCGATCTGGATGGGGTTGGTTCGCGTCGTACGGTGGAATGGATATACGCTTTTTTAATTAATCCGGTAGACACCTATGGCAGTGAAACGATTGATCACCGTCCCGGCATGCGTGCAGCGGCCCATGTGGCATTGCTTCCAAAAGAGAAGTTGCACGCGATTGCTGTGTTTCTATCCGAACTGAAATCCGACCAGGGTTCATCATCGGCACCGGTGCCACCCAAGGGGGAGTCCCCCTTTATTGATAGTATGGTCAAGACCTGGGCACCGAAAGAATGGAAAGAGAAATACACCGATATCAGAGATAAACAACAACCGGCACAGCCAGATACAGGAGATGCCAAGTGACACTTCAGCCGTGGGAAGAAGAAGAGTATGTTAAATACACCCTGTGGTTTATTTTCGCCTGTGTGATTTACAGTATCATCGGTTTTTCGGGGGGGGCGCTGATGGGGGGAATTGCCGATTTCCGCCATTTTGTCGATCATCGCATGTTTGGAAAACTGATTGTGCGCGCTCATACCCATATCAACCTGCTGGGCTGGGTGGAGATGGCGATTTTTGCGTCAGTTTATTATGTCGTACCGCGTTTGGCCAAGCGCCCGATTTACAGTTTAAAACTCGTCAAGGTGCATTTCTGGACGCATAACTTTGGTCTTATTGGTATGGTGGTGTTTTTCAGTGTGGCCGGCGTGATCGGTGGTGTGGCCAGCCAAACCATGTTGCCTGCTGAAGTGGAGACGCTGGTGCGTCCATGGTTGGCGGTGATGGGGGTTTTTGGTTCGGTTGTGTTGCTGGCCAACTGTATTTGGGCCTATAACATCTTCCGCACCTGTGCTGGCTGGAGAAAAAACAGGTTATGAAACGTCTGATTCTGATTGGGCTGCTGGTTGGCGTTCTTGCAGCTTGCGATATGGATTTTGGCAGTGTTGGCGGCGGCGGCGTGTTCTTGACCGGCAAGCCTGCACCGGTACTGAAAACCAAGACACTGGCCGATGTCGGCGGCGATATGTCCAAGATCACCAGCTATCGCTATCCCGATCCGCGCATGTACCAGTTGTCATTCGATGATGCAGTGAAACAGCATAAGCCGATCGTGCTGGAGTTTGCCACCCCCGGCCACTGCACCCAGTGCGACAAGCAATTGCAGTTGATGAAAGAAATGCTGAACAAATATGAGCATCGGGTGCTGTTTCTGCACATGGATCAGTATTATAACCCGGAAGCGTACGATGCTTTTCAGGTGCGCGGCGAGCCGTGGACATTCGTGATTGATTCAGCGGGGCTGGTGAAAGTGGTGTATCCGGGGCGGATGCTTTATCAGGAAATCGATCCGGTGCTGGCTGAACTGACTGCCAGTCTGGCCAAGGGGGGCTAAATGGCCAGAAACTGGCAGGAAGTGCAATGCGATTTGCACCCCGATAAAGCTGGCGTGCTGTGGGATTTGGTCTTGTACGTGCCGACCGTCGGTTTTTTGCTGCTCTGGGGTATAAAACTCTGGTACGGAGGGGACGATCAGGTTGCGGTTGGTTATGGCTTGATGTTTCTGGGTTTTTTCTTTCTGATGGTTGGCGGCGGACGTGTGATGCGGCGTATGCTGATTCACCCTAAAGCGCCGGTTTCTATGGATATCAATCGCGATCGCATCCGTTTGAAACTGAAAAATGGCACGGTCACAGCACTGGTGAAGGATATCCGGTTCTTTTCCGATCAGGCCGGTAAATCATTTGGCCTGACTGGCATGGATAATCAGGGAGCCAAACGTCAGCATGTTTTTCATCGCAAGCAGTTCGATGAAGAAACCTATAAAGCCATTGAAAAAGCCCTCGAACGATACAAATAATCGCAAAAACATGCTGTTTGTTTCATGTTAAAACATTGGGCGATCCGAGCTGAATCCTTTTCGCTGAAATTCAGCGGCTGCGACGAATAGTATCCCATACGAAGTAGCCGATAGCTGCAGCGCCAATAAGCACTACGACAATAATCAACATCTTCTCTGTTTGCTCGCTGACCAGACCGCCGACAAAAATATGAACACAATAACCGAAAATAAATAGCGAAGCGACGCCGCTGACACCGTAGACAAGTAATTCTTTCATATCGGCATCATGGATACAGTGATATTACATGGCAAGCCTTGCCTGATTTATATTATTAAAAACCTGATTTTTTATAAGTGATTCGAATTGTGTATCCTCTTTACATCTTTATTTTGGATGTCTATGGTTTGGGTTCGAATTAAGTTTCCTTAATGAATAGGGAACTCATACAGGAGGAGGAAATGATGCCCAGATATGCTAAATTGATATCATTATTGATGCTGGCTTTTGCCTGGCTGGCTGTTGCAACGCCCGCCAATGCAGCCAAACATGAATTTACCATGACGGTTGATGAAGTTGAAATTCAGGTTGCGCCTGATCTAAAATACAAGGTGTTCGGTTTTGATGGTCAGGTACCTGGGCCGCTGTTGCACGTGCATCAGGGTGATGATGTTACCGTGCATGTGAAAAATAATACGTCGCTGGCGCATACCATTCACTGGCATGGCCTGTTTCAGCATAACAACTGGCAGAATGATGGTGTACCGGGTATTACCCAGGCTAAAGGTATTCAGCCGGGTGAAACGTATACCTATCACTGGGTGGCCGAGAAGCCTGGTACGATGTGGTATCACTGTCACGTGAATGCCAATGAACATACCGGTATCCGTGGCATGTGGGGGCCGATTATTGTAGATCCAGACAAGCCTACCGCTCTGGAGAAGAGAACCACCAGAGATGTGATCATGATGTTGAGCAGTTGGGAGTCAGAAGCAGCCAACAAGTATGGTGTCGGAGGAGGGCCGACTGACAAACGTAATTACTTTTCTATTAACGCTAAATCTTTCCCTCTGACACAGCCGCTTCGT
>JAUZQI010000127.1 GCA_030951095.1 Mariprofundus sp.
GCGAATACAGGAACGATATGAACCAAAAATCTAAAAACATCAGTGATCACTATCAGGCTGTAACAATAAACCTGATGAGCGGAGAAACGATTGAAGGCTACCTGCCCGGCTTATCCCCCATTATGTCAAAACTGCATTTCTTTGAACAAGGCGGGGCAGGCCAAGCATCGCCCCGCAAGCTGGATATCAAGGATATAGTCTATATCGGACTGCATCGGCCCGCTGGAGCCACGATGAACCACCCCGGCAACCTGAAACAGGCGGATAAGGTGAAAATCATCACAGTCAACCTGGAACGTTTTAACGTGCTTGCATCGCCCTCAACATCGAACACACCCGGATTTTATGCCACCATAATGGATAACAGCCAACCTTATGAACGCATCTTTTTCTACCATCATGGTATTCGGTATCAGGAAAGGGCTGAGCGGATAGGTGATATTCTTGTCGAGCAGGAAATTCTTGCCCCCAAAGAAATACAACGGGCGCTCGAAATTCAGTCACAAAGCAAACCTCCCATTGGGAATGTACTGAAAAAAATGGGAAAAGTGGGCGACAGGGATCTTGCTACCGCCATGGAAACTCAGCATCGCCAACGCATGAAGATGGGAGATCTGCTCATCAATCAGGATTTGGTCTCCAGCGAAGATGTCCACGAAGCACTGGCAGACCAATCGTTGTCCGTTGATAAACCACTCGGCCATATTTTAAAAAACAAAGGGAAAATTGAGGAACAGCATATAACAACGGCATTGGAAATTCAGAGCCGCCATAATATGAGGCTGGGTGAAATTCTGACCGCTGCAGGATTGATTTCCGATGAAGATCTTCAGCATGCATTGGAAGAGCAGAAGACAAGTGGCCAGCGACTGGGAGAAGTTTTACTCAGTGAGCATACGATTACTGAAGAGGATTTACTTTCGGCACTGTCCAGAAAATTCCGTCTGCCCACGGTTGACTTGAATCAATACGATATAAACCCTCTGGCCGCTGGCGAAATCAGCCTTGATATTGTTGAAAAGCACAGGATTCTGCCTATCGATATGGACGAGCATTCGCTAACCATTGCGCTTTCTGACCCAATGAGTATGGAAGCTTATGATAGTATATGTTTCAAAACCGGCAAAAAGATATACGAAGTCATGACTGCATCCTCGCAACTCAATCGCTATATTCAACAAGCCCTGAAAGAAGAACCCATGGATGACGAGCTATCCTGTGAGTTTCTGCATCAGGAAAATGAGGACGAGGATGAACCAGTCAACGAATTGGAAATTACCCAGTCTGCTGAGGATGCGCCTATCGTCAGTCTGGTTAACCGAATTATCCGTAATGGTCTGAAGAAAAAAGCATCTGACATTCATATTCTTCCACAATCAAACAAGATCATTCTGGCCTATCGTCTCAATGGTCAACTGCTGGAAGAAAGTGCTCTGGATAAAAGCCTGCACAAGCAGATCGCAGCACGCATCAAAATCTTGTGCAGCATGGATATCTCCGAGCAAAGAATGCCTCAGGATGGTAAAATGTTGTTGCGTGAAGGTAAACAGAAATATGAATTCCGTGTTTCCTGTATCCCCAACTCATTCGGTGAATCAATGGTATTGCGTATTCTGAATAAAGATATGGCTGTCGAACTGGATGTGCTCGGTTTACGTGCCGATGACATGAAAAAGCTTGCGACCATTGCACGCAAACCATATGGCCTGTTGCTGGTCACAGGCCCTACCGGCTCCGGTAAGTCCACGACGCTGTTCGCCGTACTGAAATCAATCCAGCATTTGCCCGCCCACATTCTAACCATTGAGGATCCGGTAGAATCCGAAATATCCGGGGCTAACCAGATTCAGGTAAACCACAAAATTGGTATGACTTTTGCGCGAATTCTTCGTAATGTGCTCAGACACGATCCTGATATTATTATGATTGGTGAAATGCGCGATCCGGAAACTGCCGAAATTGGAATCGAAGCAGCCCTCACCGGCCACCTGATGTTCTCCACCCTGCATACCAACTCCGCCGTGGACACAATTATTCGCCTCAATGACCTGAGCATACCCAATTATCTGATTGCACCGGCGCTGCTTGGTGTGATTAGCCAAAATCTTCTGAAAAAGCTCTGCCTGAAATGTCGGGCTGAACTGGAAAGCAATGATCCAGCTTTCGGTACGGTACAGGATCTAGGCTTTACTCCTCCTGAAAAGCTGTATAAAGCTGTTGGCTGCGAACATTGCAATCAAACCGGTTATGCAGGACGTGTCATGTCCTACGAGTTCCTTGTGGTAAATGAGAAAATAAGGCAAGCCATTCACGATGGCGTAAAAGGCCATCAGATGCAAAAAATAGCGGCAGAAAATGGTATGCAGCCAAAAGCCGAATCAGCGCTTAAAATGGCTGCAGATGGGATTATCGATTACAACGACTTCATCTATTCTGTGATGTAAGCAAAAAACAAAAAAAACTTCAGCCAAATGTCTGCACTCGGGCGCAGATTATTAATCCCGATTTTTACTCCGCTGTATTGCCTGTGCCCTGCGCCATTTTCCGATTTCAGCATGATTGCCGGAGAGCAACACCTCAGGCACACCCTTGCCTTCAAACAGTTCCGGGCGAGTGTAATGCGGCCAGTCAAGGATGCCTTCCTCTGTGAATGAATCGAGTACAGCAGATTCGGGACTACCCAGCACGTCCGGCAACAATCGAATTACTGCATCCAGCACACATAGCGCTGCAGGCTCGCCCCCTGATAACACATAATCACCCAGCGACAATTCTTCATCGACATAATCACATATTCTTTCGTCAAATCCTTCGTAACGACCACTGAGCAATGTAATGCCGGGCTTTTCAGTGAACTCCAGCGCCTTGGCCTGCGTAAAGCGAGCGCCCGAAGGCGTAAGCATCACCACATGAGTATCAGGATGTTTCTCGCGTGCGGCACGGATCGAAGCGACTACCGGCTCCGGCTTCATCAGCATGCCGGGTCCGCCACCGTATGGAGAATCGTCCACCTTGTGATGCTTATCTGTGGCAAAATCGCGAATCTGGATGGTTTCCACGCTGACGATGCCCGCTGCAATCGCCCGACTGGGAATCGAGCAGGATAGCGGCGAGTCAAAAAATTCGGGAAACAGAGTTAGAAGCTGGGCGTAAAACATGCATCCATACCTTCGGGTATGTCGATGGTAATCAGGCCTTGATCAAGATCGACCCCGGTAATGATTTCTTCAGTAAATGGAATCAGCCATTCGCCCGGTTCAGTTGCTTCGGCTGGTGTTTTGACGACCAAATTATCCTGTGCGCCATATTCTTCCAGCGCAATGACCATTCCGAGTATTTGATCGGCAGTGCGTACCTTGCAGTCGATCAACTCTTGCCACAGGTATTCGTCTTCATCTGTCTCCACTTCGGAGGCAGGAACCCATATTTTCAAGCCTTTGAGCATTTCGGCGCGATTGTAGTCTGCGACACCATCGAGTTCAGCCAGCATGCGTTTACCATGCTGCCAGCAGCGGGTGACGTCATAAGGTTTAGCTGTTTCGGCGGATTCGCCCACCCGCCAACAAGAATACCCGGCAACCGCATCAGCGGGCCGGGTATGTGAATAGACTATCAGTGCACCTTTGAGACCATGTGCCCCAAGAATGTCACCAACATGCAAATATCTGTTACGAACCATCTACAAAGCCCTATACCAGGCTTCGGTGAGAATCAAATTATGCCGATGCCTTGCCAATCAGGCTGGCGACACGATCAGATACTTTCGCGCCCTGATCAGTCCATGCCTTCACCCGCTCCAGATCCAGCTTAACTACTTCCGGTTCCGTGCAGGGATCGTAATAGCCCAGCTTCTCGATGAATGCACCATCGCGACGCTTACGCTCGTCCATCACAACTACAGAATAAAAAGGACGCTTCTTGCGGCCACCTCGGCTCAAACGAATAATTGTTGCCATATTATGTACTACCTCCGAAAAACAGGCGGCGCACTATAGAGATATAAAGCGTCACTCGCAAGCTGCTTTGTCCTGATTGTTGTCCTGATTGTTGTCCTGATAATTTATTACACTTTCGGCATGCCGGGTGGCATTCCACCGCCGCCCATACCTCCACCGAACTTACCCATCATTTGAGTCATCATGCGACGACCTTTGCCACCTTTCATGCGTTTCATCATTTTCTGCATCTGGACGAACTGCTTAAGCATGCGATTAAGTTCCGGCACAGTGGTGCCAGAGCCTGCAGTCACCCGACGTTTACGGCTACCGTTCAATAATTTGGGATACTTGCGCTCTTTCGGTGTCATCGAATAGACCATCGCCTGCATGCGTTTGATCGGTTTATCATCCATCTGTTCCAGCGCACCTTGCGGCAACTTCACCCCCGGCATCATTTTCAGCATTCCTGCCATGCCGCCCATGTTCTGCATCTGGCCAAGCTGCTCGGCGAAATCACCGAGATCAAACTGCCCTTTTTTAATTTTGGCCGCCGTTTTCTCGGCTGACGCCTGATCGACCGTGGACTGGATTTTT
This sequence comes from Mariprofundus sp., assembly GCA_030951095.1. GTDB lineage: Bacteria > Pseudomonadota > Zetaproteobacteria > Mariprofundales > Mariprofundaceae > Mariprofundus. The sequence continues at coordinate 4,533 of JAUZQI010000127.1, forward strand.
TCCACCAATCCAACCACATCGCCCTGACCGAGAATACGGCCAGCCATACGTGCCGGATCAAATATCTCGAAGGCTTCAATTTTTTCACCTGTTCCGACATAACGGATCGGCACGCCTGTACTGTGTGCTACCGATAGCGCTGCGCCGCCACGCACATCGGCATCGGTTTTGGTCAGGATGCAGCCGGACATATGCACCGCCGCATGAAACTGCTCGGCAATCTGAAGTGCTGTCTGACCGGTCATAGCATCAAGCACCAGCAACCGTTCGCTGGCCGACACGCTATCGGCCACAGCCTTGATTTCGGCCATCAGCTCATCGTTCACCACCTGACGACCGGCGGTATCAAGAATCAACACATGATGCCCGTCACGTCCGGCCTGCAACACTGCCGCCTTGGCCATGCTTGCTGCGCTGGTGCCATCGCCTGTGATATAAGGCACGTCCACCTGGCCGGCCAGCACTTGTAACTGTTCACGCGCCGCAGGGCGGGTGGCATCCACAGAAGTCAGTGCTACTTTTTTGCCTTGAGAAACCAGCAGGCGCGCCAATTTGCCCGCTGTGGTGGTTTTACCCGCGCCCTGCAAGCCGCAGAGCAAAACCACCGATGGGATTTTGGACAGATCAAGATCGCGACGCTGACCACCGAGCAGGTCAGTCAGTGCATCATTAAGAATTTTGACGATTACCTGACCCGGCTGCAGACTTTTGGCTACGTCTGCACCCAGTGCCCGCTCTTTGACCTCAGCCATCAAATGGCGCACGACCGGCAACGCCACATCGGCTTCCAGCATCGCCAAACGCATCTCGCGCAACGTCGCATCCAGATCAGCTTCGGAAACCCGCGCCGACCCGCGCAACTTATGCGCTATATTACCAAATTTTTCACTTAATCGACTGAACATGTTTTGCTCCTGCAACCCGTTTAAAACGGGAGGCTATTCTGTGACAGTAAACAGTTGGGTCAATCACGGGTTTACACAGAGCCCCTTGGCCGGAGAGCCTGTCGGACTTATGAGAAGTCTATTCGGTAACTGCTCCTGCGGTGCTCTACCTCCTGCACCCATGCAGTCGTGCGCGGCAGGAGCAACGGCCAAAAGCATCCTGATTTATCGTTTTCGCTTGAGCTTGAGTGTTTTTGTAGCTACAATTGTTCATTAATTGTAGCTACAATTATGGAGGTGCCTTATGCAGGTGTCTGTACGTGAATTGAAAAATCATCTTTCCGAGTATCTTCGCCGGGTAGAGGGCGGTGAAAATATTCAGGTCGAGCGGCACAATCTGCCGGTAGCAAGGCTGGTTCCCATGCCATATGCAGGGATAACCAGTATGCCGGACGTGGTGTGGAATGGAAAAAAAGCGAGGGGTGGGGAGTCCAGACCGGTCATCTCCGGCAAGAGTGTCGCCGAACGCGTGTTGGAAGATCGTAATTGATTCTGTATCTGGATACTTCGGCACTCGTTAAGGCTTATGTTGAAGAAGAATATTCTCGCCATGTATTGCAAAACATGAAAGAGGCGACAGTCAGCGCCAGCCATAAGGTGGCTTATGTGGAGGCTCGCGCTGCTTTTGCTCGTTTGCAGCGCGAGCATGTATTGAATGAAACGGAATGGGAAAGTCTGAAACATGAGTTTGTAACTGATTGGAACAATTATCTGCAGATTGGCACAACTCAAGCTTTGCTTGAGCGAGCCAGCAGCCTGGCCGAAGCATTCGCCTTGAGAGCCTACGACAGTGTTCACCTGGCCGCTGCACAGATGCTCAATGAAGATTCGAAAGAGGCAGTGATATTTGCCTGCTATGATCGAAAGCTTAATCAAGCGGCCGAACTACTGGGATTGTCCGTGCTGGAATCGTGATATGAATGGGCTGATCCTGAGCAAGCATTCACCTTGCATGCTGAAGCGGAGTTATGGAGTTATTATTGTAATGGGATGGTTCGTTCCACTCCCATACGGCATCGCAATGTGTCAAAATAGAATAGTCCGAATAAGATGAAAGCTTTCCTCGAAAAAAACTAATTTACAGGGTCACATTCGTAACCCTATGAATTGTTAAACAATCATGCCCGCGCCAACGGTGTTGTTGGTGAAGGTATCAATCACGATAAAACTGCCGGTCGTACGATTATCGGCATAGCTGTCGCAGTGCAGCGGTTTCATCAGTTTGAAGGTGATTTGGCCGATTTCGTTCATCGCCAGTTCATCCGCTTCATCCTTGTTCAAGGTGTGAATATCGCGGCGGAAATCGATACTGGCTACCATCGCCTTGACGCTTTGGGTGGTGTGCTTGATCAGATATTTCTTACGCACAATTAATGGCTCATCACCTATCCAGCAGACATTGGCAGTCAGTTCTTTACTGTCAGATATCTCGCCGCCGATATGCACCAGCATATCACCGCGAGACACATCAATTTCATCATTCAGGGTCAGCGTAATGCTCTGCGGTGCAAAGGCTTCCTCTAGATTACCATCAAAGGTGATAATCTCTTTGACGGTTGATGTATTGCCGCTTGGAATCGCCCTGACTGTATCACCGACTTTCACTGTGCCGGACGCAATCGCACCCATAAAACCACGATAATCAGGCAGTTCGGCAGTCTGGGGGCGGTTGACCAGTTGCACAGGCAGACGGAACAACTGCTCATCCGTCTCAAGGACAGAAAGCCCCTCCAGTGTTTCCAGTAGTGTCTTACCTTCATACCAAGCCATATGCTCGCCACGCACGGCCACCATATCGCCATCAAGCGCCGACATCGGCAGGCAAATCAAATCTTTAACACCCTGCTTGGCGCAATACGCGTTCATCTCTTCGCGAATTTGCTCAAAGGCAGCTTGATCGTGATCAACCAGATCCATTTTGTTGACTGCGACAATCAGATGCGGAATGCCCAGCAACGCCAGGATATGGGTGTGGCGTTTGGTTTGCGGCATCACACCATTGCGTGCATCAATCAGGATAATGGCAGCGTTGGCGGTAGAAGCGCCGGTGACCATATTGCGCGTGTACTGCTCATGACCGGGACAGTCGGCCATAATGAATTTGCGTTTCGGCGTGGCAAAATAGCGGTAGGCCACATCAATGGTGATGCCCTGCTCGCGTTCGGCAGACAAACCATCAGTCAGCATAGCCAAATCAATTTCAGCAGCCGATGCGATATGCTCTGTGCCCTTCTTTTTGCGCACTGCCAGCAACTGATCTTCAAACGCGCCCTTGGTATCAACCAATAGACGCCCGATCATGGTCGATTTTCCATCGTCCACGCTACCCACCGTCACCAGCCGCAGCAGTTCGATTTCTTTGGTCAGTTCAAAATTAAATTCTGTCATTAAAAACCTCTATCATTTCACAAGCCTCTCATAAGAAGCCCCTCTACCACCCATCTGGGTGGCGAATCAGCCTGGCTGATTCGTGAGGCAGGAGAAAACCACGCTTTTCTTCTGCCGTTCAAGCAAAAAGGCCATGAATGGCCTTTCTGCGGATCGATCAAAAGTACCCTTCTTTTTTCTTGTCTTCCATGCTGTTCGAGCCGTGATCAATGATACGGGTTTCGCGCTCCGAACGGCGTGCTGCCGCAGCCTCGATAACGATTTCATCCATATTGGTTGCATCCGAATGCACAGCACCCGTACACGGACTGCAACCCAGCGTACGAAAACGGGACATAATCATTTTCGGTTCTTCACCTTCAAGCAGTTGATCTTTGGTTTCTTCATAATATGGAATCAGCAGGTTGCCACGCTCAATCATGAGGCGTTCCTTGGCGAAATAGAGGGGAACAATCGGAATTTCTTCTTCACGAATATATGACCAGATATCCATTTCCGTCCAGTTGGAAATCGGGAACACGCGCACGCTCTCACCATCATGGATTTTGCCGTTATAGATATTCCATAATTCGGGCCGCTGATTTTTCGGATCCCACTGGCCGAATTCATCACGCATAGAAAATACACGCTCCTTGGCTCGACTGCGCTCTTCATCGCGGCGCGCACCGCCGAAAGCGGCATCATATTCACCCTCTTCCAGCGCATCCAAAAGACCCTTGGTTTTCAATGCACCGCAACAACGTGCTACGCCGAATTCTTTCGGATTCATACCTTTGGCAATGGCATCTTCATTACGCCGCACAATCAAATTGGCACCGATTTCCTTGCAAAAGGAATCACGAAATTCATACATTTCCTTGAATTTATAGCCGGTATCGACATGCAATAGCGAAAACGGCAATGGGGCAGGATAAAAAGCCTTGCGCGCCAAATGCAGCATCACACTCGAATCCTTACCCACCGAATACAGCATCACCGGATTACGAAACTCCGCCACGACTTCGCGGATGATATGGATTGATTCCGCCTCCAGAGCTTTAAGCTGCGTCAGTTTATGTTCATTTTTAGACATAGAAACTCCTACTCTCTCAACCTATTCCAAAACCTGCCACCGGCCACCATGCCCATACCAGCAGGATAAAAAACAACAGTGCCGACACCGATAAAATCGCCCCATAACGTAACATGGCCAGACTCTCCACGTAGCCGGTGCCAAACACCATGGCATTGGGCGGGGTACCCATCGGCAACATGAATGCAAAGCCGGCAATCACACCAATAGCCAGCGCCACCGTGATCGGATCAATACCTGCGCTGATGCCTGCCGACATCGCCACGGGCAATAAAATTGCCACCGCCGCCGCATTACTCACGGCCTCTGTCATCAACAATGTGACCAACGCAAGCAAGGCCAGCAAGGCCAGACCGCCCATTCCTGCCGGAATAAATGCATGCGCCAACCATGATGCGGCACCGGTCACCGTTAACGCCTTGCCGATGGCAATCGCGCCGCCATACATCAACACCACGCCCCAGTCCACATGCTTCTCAACTGCTTTCCAGGTCACCAGACGAAGCGCAAACATCATCACCACACTAACCAGCGCAATACTGGCCAGACCCAACTGATGCCCGGCTATAATCCAGGTCATCACTGTTCCCAACAATAACAAACCCATCAGATAGCCTTGCGCACTGAGTTGCCCCAGTTCCAATCGGCGCTTCTCGATACGTTCGCGAGCCGCCTGAATATCCAAACCTTCAAATGGTACCAGCAGCAAGAGTACTAGCGTGGCGACAACCAGCATCGCGATTACCAGCGGCAGCGCCGCGATGGTCCAGTCGGCAAAAGAAAACGTCTGACCTGTCAGCTCTTCCACCAAGGCCAATGCCAATGGCCCACGAGCACCACCCAGCAGCGTGGTCACGCCACCAATAATCGCACCCCATGCCAGCGCTAAAAACAGCGCCTGTGCATAACGGTGACCGGCGTTCAACTTCAAGCCGCGCACAATTTCCCATGCAATCGGCAACATCACGGCCACCACGGCATGTTCCGGCATAAATGCGGCAAACAACGCGGGGAGCAGCAACATGGCCAGCAACAAACGCTTCGGCCCCAAACCCACTTTATCAATCAAAGCCAGCGCCAGATGCTCGGATAACCCGGTTTTCATCACCCCGGCAGCCAGCATGAATGCGCCTAGAATGAAAAACACCGCCGAATTGCCAAACATGCTGTAGGCCTGATCGGCAGGTAACACGCCCAGCAAGGGCAGTAACGCCAGTCCGAGCAATGAGGTGACTGAGTGCGGTAATAGCTGTGTGACCCACAAAATCAGGCACACACCGAATACGATCAGAGCCTGCCAACCATTATTGGACAGCCCTTCCGGCCCCTGTTGATTCAGCAGCACATAGGCAATCACAGCCAACACAGTCAGCGCGGCAAATGGAAACCCCTTGCGCGCCAGCAGCATATGTAATGGTGAATGATCAATCCTGACAGGCATGGCTACTCCACAGTACCCGAATGTTGCACACGCAAACCTCGACGCAACTTATCCATCCAGCCGCCGATTCGGCGACCTGCACCAGATGCGCTCCACAACTTGTCGCTAAGCGCAATTTCATCGCCCACCAGAGCACGCCCTTCCATCGGCGTCAGCACCCGCCCCATATCACGCAAGCGATGGGTGGGAATACCGGAGTCGGCCAACAGCTCATATTGAACCAGCAGCGCCTCTTCAATATCATCCAGACTCGGCAATGCCCGGTCAGCCAAAGCTGTGCCGGGCAGCGGTCGAAATGGAACCAGAAGCGGTACAATGCGATTTTTGACTAATTCCTTCATGCCCTCAATGGTCGCTGAAAGCGGTTCCAGGCCAGGAATGATATGACTGACAACCGCGCCCTCGCAAAACACGCTGTTCGCATGCAATAAGGCATTCCAGATGGCGGCCTGACCACCATGTTTCTGTTTGCCGGGGCATACTTCGGCAAAACGCGCTTGATCATGCAATTCCAGGTTACAGACGAACACATCCAGACCGGCCGCATACAATTCATCAATCACGGACACATCGGTCGGCGCGATGGTTTCCAGCGCGATTTGTCTGTGCCCCAGATGACGGCGCAACAAGGCAATCACCGGCACCAGACGCCCGAGCCCGGCATCATCACCGGGGGCGAAGCCATTATATAAATACACTGTATCAACATCCCGCTCGGCCAATGCCGTCCGCACCACTTCAACCAAATCAAGCGGGTCACGCAGCGGCGGCTCCAGTTCATTAAGCATGGAATCATACTGGCAATAACTGCACGCCATCTGCTGTTCGGCAAAAAAACCGCACCCGAGCGTCGGCTGCAACATCAGTAGTTTATCGTGCAATGATGCAAAACTACCCATCCGTGCGCCGGAACGCGTCGTTTTACGATAAAATAACGGCGTTTCAACCAGCTCGACAGCCTGCTTTTCGCCAGCGCAAGAGAGATAACATCCGCCATCAGCCTCATGCAGCTGGAATGTGCTTTTCTCGGTATAAGGCTGACCGACCGGCACCGTGCAGAAATGGCCGGAATGCAGGCGAATATCAACCACCGTTTCACCCGCATTCACATCGGCAATCCAGCGCGACGGCTGGCTTAAACCTTGCGGCAATGCCACGCCGCGACTCACCAGCGACAGCTTGGTGCGCCCCGGATTGGCAAACGGATGAAGATCAGTGTTCATGCTCAAATGTTGGAAATTTTCTCAACCCGGATTTTCCATTGGGTATCTGAAATTTTCTCTTTCATCGACACTTTCTGCCCCTGCTCTTCAAGCGACAACGGCACATTTTCGATCGGGGCACCGTCATCGAGAATCACATCCAGTTGCGCGCCAATCGGCAGCATGGTCAGTTTGATTTTGGTCTTGACGAAATTCATCGGGCAGGCCACGCCGGAAAGGTCGAGCAACACGATATCGTCAGCCACTTCGGAAGCCGGCGCATCAACAGTCTCTTCCGTTTTGACCGCTTCAGGCACCGCAGCAAAACGCACTCCGGCCAGTTTCAGCCAGTCCGATTGCACATTGCGCAAGCTTGTTACACCCGCCGCAGGATCGGCAAGATCGATATTCATCAAAGCTGATTGCACGGTCTGAAAAGCAGCCATCAATTCAGCATCCGCCGCCGCATTCACTGCCAGCAGACCGAACACCTGCGCATCTTCTTCCGGCGCTTCACCGAACGGCACCAGGAATGCCCGCGCCGCTGAAATCGCAGAACGGCGCAGCGCCGTCAGCGCCTCGGCCCAGAACATGGCGTCAATATGGGCACGCGCAATCAATAATTCATATTCCGCTTCGGAAAGCAGCGCATCAGACATCGACAAGACCGCACCTGCACACTCGCCCTTCTTGTTGCCCTTGGTATTGAATGCTTCGTTTTCGCTCCAGTCGTAAATCAGACCATCGACTTCGCCCACATCGGCCTTGAACGGTGCCAGAATCGTAGCAATGCCATCCTTGCCCAGACGCGTAGCCCAATCATGCACCGACTCTTCGCCTTCACGCCCATCCTTATACGCATTCAACACGGTGATGCCCGCTTCAGGTGCATATTTGGCTGGCACCGGATCAGTAGCAAAAGCCAGTGGTGAACCGGCCACGCCGGAACCGCCGAGGTGCAGTTGATAATGATGGACAGCCTGACCGGCAACTTTTTTAGCCATGCCATGGAAACCCAGATCAGCAATATGGTGGCGCGCACAGGAATGCTGACAACCGGACGCCTTGACCGTAATACCGGCCAGCGCCGGATCTGTTTTAAAATCCGCCATCAACGGTTGCAGAGCTGCCGCTAAACCACGACTGGAGGTAATACCCAGACGACAGGTTTCAGTGCCCGGACAAGCCACAACATCAGCAATGGCACGGGCAAACTCAGTATGCAGACCCGCGTCATTCAACATCTTCAGCGCCGCATCTACCTTATCCGCATCGACGTTGCTAATCACCACGCCCTGCTCAGCCGTCACGCGTAGCGTATCAACATCTGCAGCGCGCGCCGCATCGGCCACAGCATGACATTGCGCTGGCGTCAAATCGCCACGAAACAGGTTCAGAAGAATCGCTTTTTGGCCATTATGTTGATCCACCACGCCGGATTCGGACACCGGCAAAGCGCCTGTAGGCACGCGCCAGTTGGCATCTTCACAACCGCTATCATCGGCATGGGTCGATGCAATCACGGCGCGCTGTTTTTTGTATTCTTCAACAAAACCTTCCGCGCCCAGTTTCTGCGCCACATATTTCAGGCGCGCACGGGCACGGCGTTTGCGATCGGAGTATTTGAAATGCATGCGCATCAGCGCCTCGCCAACCAGCAAAATATCGGATTCCGGCACGAAATTTTCCAGCAACAACGCCCCCATCGGTTGGGAAGACAAGCCGCCAGCAGCCCACACCTGAAATCCATTGACGCCATCCTGTTCGGTGGCAATAAAGCCGGCGTCGTGCATGCCGGACAAACCACAATCGGTGGCACAACCGGAGAAATTCACTTTAAACTTACGCGGAAACTGCTGCGCCAGCGGATGGCGCAGGAAATATTCGGCAAAGCGGCGTGCATGCACACTCACATCGGCATGTTCGGCAGGGCATGAGCCGGATAGAAAACAGGAGGATACATTGCGCACGGTATTGCCGCAGGCCTCACGCGTGGTCAGTCCTGCTGCATCGAGGCGACGCAAAAATGTCGTCACATTTTCCAGTCCAACAAAATTGGCCTGAATATCCTGACGCGTAGTGACATGAGCAAGCTTCTCAGGCGCTTCGCTCAGCGTGCCATCAGTCGGCAGCACGCCAGTATAATCAGCCACGCAATCACCAATCACATCCAGCTGATCCGGCGTGATATTACCGCCCGGCAATTTGACACGCACCATTTGCACGCCTTCCTGACGCTGGCCATAGACGCCCATCTGCAAACGAAACGGCGTAAACCGCTCTTCGCTCATGGTTCCGGCTTTGAATGCCTGATAACCAGCCTCAAATTCATCCACATCGGATGTATGTGCAAAATCAAATCCTGTCATTTTTCAACCTCTATTCACCACAGAGGACACAGAGGACACAGAGGAAAACCCATAATTGTTTTTCTGTCACCACCAAATCTCAGTAGTTAAATCTTGTTCGTTGCAATAAGGCAACACTTAAAAGAAACAAGTAGCATCTCAGATTGCTGCTGCTTTTTTCGAGGGCAAGAAAAAACACGGAGCTTACGACTGTAAGTGTGTATTTTTGACCCCGCCATCGGGAAAAGCAGAAGTGGGCTGAGTAGCTACGGCTCGCCGAACTTTAGTTCGCAGGCTTGCTCGTAGGTCACCAAATCGGTGATGGTCGGGTTTTCGCCGCACAGCGGGCAAGCCGGGTCTTTGTGCAATTTCAGCTTTTTCCATTCCATGCGCAGCGCATCGAAGACCATCAGTTTTCCCGCTAGTGAATCTCCGATTCCGAGCAATTCTTTCACCGCTTCCACAGCCTGAATGGTGCCAACTGCACCTGCCAAAGCACCGAGAATTCCCGCCTCGGAGCAGGATGGAACCATGCCTGTCGGCGGCGGCTCGGGGTACAGGCAGCGGTAACATGGCGCGCCTTTTTCCTGATGCGGCTTAAAGGTGGCCACCTGTCCCTCAAAACGGAACATGGCACCGGAAATTAACGGTTTCTTCTCGAAATAGCAGGCGTCATTGACCAGAAATCGGGTGGGAAAATTATCACAACCATCAATGATCAAATCATAATCGCGGATGATTTCGCGTACATTGTCTTCGGTAATGAAGTAATTATACGTATTCACTTTCACATCCGGATTGAGCGCCTGCATAGTTTCACGCGCACTCTCCACTTTGGGCATGCCAACGCGATCCTGATTATGAATAATCTGGCGTTGCAAATTGGACGAATCCACCACATCCGCATCGGCAATACCGATGGTGCCAACGCCGGCTGCCGCCAGATAATAGGCGACAGGCGAACCCAGGCCGCCAGCACCGATCATGAATACTTTCGATTCGAGTAGCTTCGACTGCCCTTCCGCACCGACTTCCGGCAAAATAATATGCCGCGA
>JAUZQI010000128.1 GCA_030951095.1 Mariprofundus sp.
TGATGTCTTAAAACTATTGCTGAAGATGATTGTTTCTGGTGGTTGAGCAAGGCTTTGTAATCGGTCAACATAAGCCCATGTACGATCTATTTGCACAGCCGTTGACTGTTATTCCCGGTATCGGTGCCACACTTGAGAAACGGTTAATGGCGCGAGGCGTGAACTCTGTCGGCGATTTTCTTTTGCATCTGCCCAAGGATTATATCGATGACCGTTTTGTTCACAGCATCGATCAGCTGACAGATGGTATGAATGCCCGCATCAGCGGACGCATTATCAGTAAACAGGCACGTGGTTTTGGCCGCAGCCGGCAGGTGATGATCAAACTTGCTGATGATACGGGTAATATCTCGCTCAATTTCTTCCACTCAGGTTATATGATGACTGATGCCCGTCTGAGCGAAGGGCGAGAGATCTCTGCGCGTGGTGTGGCTGAACATTGGAAGGGTTATCTTCAGATGAATCATCCGGAGTGGTGTGTGATGGATGCCTTTCACCCGGGTTTTCAGCCCGTTTATGCCTCCCTTGCCGGTCTTGGTGCTAAACGCATCGCAACGTTGATCCGGCAGGTACTGGCTATGCTTCCTGTCAGTGCAACAAGTCCGCTGGATAAGATGCTGGAACATAAGTTTCAACTGCCGCGGTTACAAAAGGCACTGAAACAGATCCACGGACCGGATGATGCGGACCGTGCGTTGCTGGAGAAAGCTGCTGTCCGGCTCAAGAGCGAGGAGATTATTGTCTACCTGCGCCTGATGCGGGAGAAGAAAGTGCAGGCCAATTGTCCCGCACTTTCCTTGCATCAGGAGAACCAGAGTGAAGAGCTGTTACGCAGTCTGCCGTTTCCACTGACGGATGCGCAAACTTCAGCCTGGGCGGATATTTCCACCGATCTGCACAGTGGCAAACGCATGCACCGATTGTTGCAGGGCGATGTGGGAACAGGCAAAACATGGATTGCAGCCCTTGCCATGGCCAAGGCGGCCGGTTGCGGTTATCAGGCTGCACTGCTGGCACCGACCGAAGTGTTGGCAAATCAGCATGCCGAAACGCTTGCTGAACTGTTTGCTCCTTTAGGGTTTGAGGTCAAGTTGCTTACCGGCAGCACAAAGGCCAAAGCACGTCGTGAGATGCTGGCAGAACTGCTCAGTGGTGAGCTGAAACTGATTGTCGGTACACACGCACTGCTTACAGAAGATGTACATTTCAAACATCTGGCACTGGCGCTTGTCGATGAACAACACCGCTTCGGCGTGCGCCAGCGTTGGGCGCTGGCTGACAAGAAACGCGAAGGGCATGAAGCGATTCACCTGCTTGGCATGACGGCAACACCGATTCCACGCACGCTGGCGCTGGCACTTTATGGTGATATGGATCTGTCTATTATGCGAGGTATGCCACCGGGTCGGCTTCCTGTGGAAACGCGTGTGATTGCATCGAGTAAAATGCAGCCGCTGATGGGTGGCATGCAACGCATTCTCGATGCAGAAGGGCGCATCTACTGGATTGTACCTCGTATTGATGAGGATGAAGACGGGTTATCTGTTGATCAGCGTGTGGAGTTATTGAAGTCCTATTTCCCGCATGCGAACGTGGTCGGTCTGCATGGCCGTATGAAATCAAAAGACAAAAAAGCTGCTCTTGATGCCTTTACATCAGGTGAGTGCAAAATCCTGGTGTCCACAACTGTGGTTGAGGTGGGTGTGAATGTGGTTGAAGCGCGCCTGATAGTGATTGAGGCGGCCGAAGCTTATGGACTGGCGCAGCTGCATCAGCTGCGTGGCCGGGTAGGGCGTTCATCAGATCAGGGGTATTGTATGCTGGTTGCAGGTTCTGATGCTTCAGAAGGCTCTATGGTTCGTTTGAAACAGATGGTGAATACCCATGATGGTCTGGAACTGGCCGAAGCCGACCTTGCCCTGCGTGGAGGCGGTGATGCTGTTGGAACGCGTCAGAGTGGCGATGCCGGATTCCGCCTGCTCAATATGTCCGAGGATGCAGTCTTGATCCGCCAGTGGCATGAGAATCTGCCCGACTTCTCACCCAGTGAGGATATGCAACGCTTCTGGCGGCCTTTCGCTGAATCCACGGATTAGTGGCTGACTAGCCAGAGTAGGGTGGGCTAACTTCCTCTGCATGACTACTTCCGTAAATACCCTTTTAGTGCAAATGCTTTTACTTTTTCAAACGACAGATGATCTCCTTCATCGTGTCCGTAATGGGCAAGCTGGATGGTTCCATTCTCATCAACGAGAAAATCGGCCGGCATGGTTGTCATGCTGCCTTTGATGGTCGTCGGCACATAACCTTTCAATATGCCTTTGATCAGTGTTGGCATGCGTAAAATCATGCCCTTGAAAACGCCAACGACTGAATGCTCGATGGCATACTCTCGATAATAACGATTATCTTCATCAGCCAGAATCGGGAAGGGCGCATGATGTCCGTCAGCATGTTGCTGCAGGTTATCCAGTGGTGAATCAAAGATTGCGACAATGCCGAATTCTTCTCCAAGTTCATTGTGTCGTTTGACCAGTTCATGCAGGCGCAGGTTACAGAACGGGCAGGATGCAAATCGAAAGAATGAGAGCATATAACGCTTTCCTTTCATTGATTCGAGCTCGAAGGTTGAATTGTCGATAGCTGGTAGCGAAATGGGTAAAATCCCGTCGCCTGCATCGCGTTTGACTTCTTTTTGATGGTTCATTTCTTTTTCTTTACTCAGGTCTTTCCATGCCATTCGCGACTCTTGAATATGTCATCTACAGGGGTATCAAAGAGGTGGTTGGAATAATTACTGATCGTTTTGACGCTGATGGCCAACAGGACAGCAAGGATATGTTTTTCCTCGAAACCTGCAGCTAGAAAGTTCTCTGTATCATTTTTATCCACCCAGCCGCGTTGGGTAACCATAGCGGCCGTAAACAGACTGAGCGCGGCAAGTTTTGGATCAGATATTTCTCTGCCGTCACGAATGGCATCGGTCACTTCGCCAGGTACTTTAGAGACACTATCGGCCAGCATGCTGTGGGCGGCCACGCAGTAGTGACAACTGTTTTCATAACTGATGGTCAGAAATACAACCTCTTGCTCAACCTGGTTAAAACCTGATTCGTTGCGGAATTTGTCATAGCCAAACAGATAGGTCTCTAACATGGACGGCAAGTTGACCATATTTGAGTACATGTTGGGAACAAAACCCAGTTTTTTGTTTGCCCCTTCGAGAACCTTTTGGATTTCCGGGTCGTTGCTGTCCAGTCCATGTGATGGAAGTGATAGTTTTGATTGTACAGTCATGGCGGTTCTCCTTACGTCCCAATGAGAGGACGTTGATATGCGAATGATATACGCCTGATGCGTATGATGAATGACTTAATGTACACATTACATGATTAATCGTACGGACCATCAGTTGTTTATGTGTTATACCGTATTCAAGGGTGAATACATAAGATGACCGATTGTAAGCGATGAGTTTATTTACCGACTGACTGCCGATGTTTAATAAAGGAAGAAGCCATACATGTATCGTTATCTGTTTATATCACTTTTTGCCATCACGGTAGCCAGCCCTGTCTGGGCAATTACTATCCATAGTGCCGGTTCAACAACTGTATTGCCGGTCGTATCAGCGGCTGCACAGGCATATCACGCCAGCCATCCTAATGTGACTATCACAGTATCAGGTGGCGGCTCAGGCGTGGGCATTGCATCCATCGTTCAGGGTACGGCTGCACTGGGAATGGCATCGCGAGAAATTGATGAGAAAGAAAAGGCTCAGCTTGGCGATGGAACTCAGGTCGTACCTATAGCCATGGATGCAGTTGCGGTAGCGGTATCCAAAGCCGTCTCTCTTGGCGGAGTAAAGCAGTTATCTGTTGAACAGATCGCTGATATTTATCGCGGAAAAATAAACAACTGGAAAGAAGTGGGGGGCCCTGATTCTCGCATTCTGGTTATTGATAAGGAGGCTTCTCGCGGTACTCGCCATGTGTTCGCAGAAGCAGTGCTTGGCAATGCGCATGCGCGAGCTGCGGGTGCTTCAATTATTTCCGGGTCGAACAATGAGGAGCAAGCCATTATTTCACGCAGCAACAGCGCTATCGGCATGCTTTCCAATGCATGGCTGAATGACGAAGTCCGTGGTATTGCAGTTGTTGTTCGGGGCCACGGCGTATTGCCGAGCATCGAGCATGTGCGTGATGGTTCCTATCCGATCAGCCGTGGTTTGCATGTGATTCTGGCAAAAGATGCTGGACCAGAGGTTCGTGATTTTGTTGCCTTTCTGTTGTCAGAAACGGGGCAAAAAATTGTTGAAAAGAGTGGCTATCTACCCGTTCGTTAATTCTCCGGAGTCGATATGTGGCTGAATGTTGCGATGCGGCTGTCGTTGATTTTGGCAAGCATTGGCTTGTTTGTCATGCCTGGCTTTCTCATCAGCGCTTCTTTTCCATTTTGGCAAGAACAGGGGCTGAAGCCGCTTGTAGGTGCCGAATGGTTTCCGTATGAAGGGCTTTTTGGCATGTTGCCAGCCTTGGTCGGCACGCTCTGGTCTGTCGGTCTCGCTTTGGTGATTGCCGTTCCAATGGCAGTCGCTGCGGCGATTATGACCAGTGAGATGGCCGGCAAGAAGCAACGGAATCTGATTAGATTTGGTATGGAGCTTCTGTCCGGAATACCCTCGGTTGTATACGGATTGATTGGCTTGTGGCTGTTGCTGCCATGGCTGCAATCTTCATTCAATCTGCTATCAGGACATAGCCTTCTGGCTGCCGGAATCTTGCTGTCCCTGATGGTGTTGCCGACCATTATGGTGATGGCTGAGGATGCGATTTCCGGTGTCGCCTTAGAGCAGAGAGAGGCTGCTGCCAATCTCGGTCTGGATTGGTCGGATCGTCTGTTTCTTGTGTTATTACCACAGGCCTGGCCCGGCATTCGAGCAGGTATTCTGCTGGCATCAGGGCGGGCACTTGGCGAGACGATTGCAGTGATGTTGGTAGTCGGTTCGATGGACCGAATACCCGACCCATTGTATAATCTTCTTGAGCCGGCGCAGACGCTAACCTCCCGCATTGGTCGTGAAATCGGTGAAGCTGCGTTTGGTTCCATACACTTTTCGGCTTTGATTGCCTGTGGTTTTATTCTGGCCATCATCTCAGTAATACTGAGTCTGGTGGCCCACACGAATCAGCGGGTGAGAGTCTGATGAGTCGCTTTTCACGTAGTTTTTGGACCAGAGTGCTGATTTTGGTCCTTGCTGCACCAGCCATTATTTTTCCGGCTGGCTGTCTGTTCTATATTATTATGCAGGGTATTGGAGCATGGGAATGGAGCATGTTTTCCATTGGTGGTAACCAGAAATCCTTCGGGATGAGTTCAGGCATATGGCCGCAAATCACCGGATCTCTGATACTTATGCTCGGAGCAAATATGCTGGCCTTGCCTGTCGCTACTGGCCTAGCTCTATATCATCAACTCTCCGCCACAACGCGGCAGCGTATTTTGATGCAGGTACTGTTGCAATTGATGCAGGGCATACCACCCATTGTCTACGGGCTTTGTGGGCTGGTTGTGCTGGTGTATATGATGCACTGGGGTGTTTCAGTGTTGGCCGGACAGGTCATCCTTGCCGTGGTTATATTGCCATTGCTGGTTCTTAATACTGTTCATGCCATTGAACGGGTGGATCGTGGGAGAACCGAAGCCGCCAAATCATTAGGATTAAGCCATACAGCTATTATCCGGCGAGTCTGGTTGCCGGAAACCTGGCCAGCACTGCTGACCGGTTTGTTGCTCGGCATGGCTCGGGCACTCTCCGAAACGGCTCCGATTCTATTTACGGCAACCGTGTTCTCCGGAGTGGTCTGGCCCGACTCCCTGTTTTCGCCGGTTACAAGTTTACAGAGCCACATTTTCTATCTCGCGCAAGAGGGTGGAAATGATCAGGCACGAGGCATGGCCTGGGTTTCGGCCATCATACTTATCACCCTTATTTCTACCTTGAGCATTGCTGCGACCATGCTCCGGCGTATGGAGGTTACACATGAACACCGTTTTTGACTTACCACCCTCTGAATCACCCAAAATATCACCCGAAATGGAGCTGCAAGAGACATATCTGCAGGTGAGCGGACTTAGCCTTTCGCTGTCGGGCCAGGAAATTTTACGCGAAGTCTCGATAGAGCTGACTGAAAACGGTATCACGATGCTGGTCGGTCCTTCCGGGGCTGGCAAATCATCGCTGTTGCGATGCATCAACTTACTACATCAGGACTGGACCGGAGATATCGAAATCGACGGTTATGATATCCGGCAATGGCCGCATGGAGCAGATGCTCTTCGTCGTCGTGTGGGTTTGATCAACCAGAAACCGGCAGTTTTCCCATGTTCGATCCACGATAACGTGATTTTTGGTTTGCGTGGCAAGGAGCGCAGCGCTTTGCCCGATGGGTTGGTGGAGCAGTGTTTGAGACAGGCAGCCTTGTGGGACGAGGTAAAGGATCGCCTGTATGGTGCAGCTGAAATACTGTCTATAGGCCAGCAACAACGCCTCTGTATTGCGCGTGCGTTGGCACTGTCTCCCTCCATGCTGATGCTGGACGAACCAACCTCATCACTGGATCCGCGTTCAAAGCAGTTGATTGAGATCTCCCTGTCAAAGCTGGCAGAGCGAATTCCTGTACTGTGCGTAAGTCATGATATGGAGCAGGCCAGGCGTATGGGAGGGAACATCATCTTTATGTGCAATGGCCGAGTTATCGAAGAGGCTCCTGCCGCGATGTTTTTTAGTCAGCCTCAACGTTTGGAAACACGCGAATACCTGCGTTGGACGGTTTGCGAGTGTGACTGATGGCCTGTCTATTTTTTTTGGAATGAAATAACTATTGCTTCTCAACCTCTTGTGTTTGGCAGTTTCGGTAGGCGCTGATGCTAGACAGTGTGGAAACGATATATGGGACCATCATTGTCAGGGCAGATTTCAACCACTCCTCATTACTCATTGTGCCGGCCATAATGCTGTCGCCATGGTTGATCAAGACCAATACAGGCCCAACAATCAGGGTAAAGCGTGTCGCAGTACGGATCACTTTTGGCTGTCTGGCAATGTTGATGCGCTCTTTCATTAAGACCTTCCCTTGATGATACTATTCACATAGGTCGCGGTGCCGGATGATCTATTACAGTGCCTGAGATCGTTTATTGGGAATGTGTATGGTTACTGTCATTGATCGTAAGGTGTAATGTGCTGATGCTTAAACGACTACTGGAGATGTATTCATTAGTAGTAATAAGGGAGGGAGTCCATGTTGCCGAGACTACAGCTTTGTTGGTTTGTGTTTATTGGCGTGGCTCTGGCATCTTGCACCACGCCCGCAGCGCTGAAACAGCCGGATCTCAAACGCCTTTATGAAATAAGCAGCTCTGATCGATTTCAGGCTCCGGTTATTGTTATTCATGGTGTTTTAGGTGCAAAGATTCGCAGTTTTCCAGATAGGCAAGAGGTGTGGCCAGGCAGCATCGGTCAATTACTCTTTGGAGACTATGATGGCCTCCGTTTAAATATTGAATCGGATATACTTGAGCCTGATTTTTCCAATAGCGAAGCTTATGCATTGTTCGATGAAGTTGGCGGCAATGACTATTATGGCCGAATTGTTCGCACGCTCAGTGAAGCTGGAGGTTACAAACTATCCAGTCCGGGACTGGCGAATCCACAACACGACGCGCGTGTTTATGTGTTTGTTTATGACTGGCGACAGGATTTAACAAAGAGTGCGGCACAACTCGAGCAGTTTATCGATAAGGTGAGACTCGACTATGGCATGCCGCAGATGAAAGTCGATATTGTTGCCCATAGTATGGGTTCGCTCATTACCCGTTATTTTTTGCGATATGGCAGCGCTGATGTATTGGCTGATACACAGTTCCAGCCTGATTCCTCGGGCACGTCCAGGGTTCGTAAAGTTGTGCTGGTGGGTGCTCCTAATCTTGGTTCAGTCAGTGGGCTGCAGCAATTTCTCATGGGTTTTAAAGTGGGCAGCGGGCATATATCCCCCGAAGTTCTTGCTACGATGCCTAGCTCCTATCAATTACTTCCTCATCCTGATCGCGATTGGATGGTGACACCGGATGGAAGCAAGGACAGACGCAATCTATACGAAATGGAAACATGGCGCAGTTTCCAATGGTCGATCTTTGATCCGATGGTGATAGAAGATATTCGCTCACGATTCAAGAGTGAAAATGAAGCAGATCAACACATTTCCCTTCTCGAACGGTATTTCGAGAAACACCTGAAACGAGGGCAACAGTTTCATCGTGCCATTAGTATTCCTATGCAAAGAAGCCCGGTACGTTACATAGTCTTTGGCGGCGACTGCGAACTGACGCCTGCGCGCTGCCTGATTGAGACGGTTGATGGCAAGGTTGTTATCCGCCTGCATCCCGAAAACATTGTGAATAAAACCAAAGGGATTGATTACGAAAAACTGATGCTGGAGCCGGGTGATGGAAGAGTCACCAAACCATCGTTATTGGCACGCAATGCACTTGATCCATCCGTGCCGGGGCGTGGTGCAGAGGTCTTCCCGCTCGCTTACTCACTGTTTCTCTGTGAAGAACACAGTCAGTTAACCGGCAATATCAATTTTCAGGATAATCTACTCAATGTATTGCTACTGCAGGAGACTACGGAAGATCGTATGCAGTGAGTTATTCCTTGTCAGCGTATGCACCGCGACGCAGCCAGGCGAAATTCTTTTCCAGTGATGAACAGGCACCTAAAATTAGCACGGTTAGCAGTGATAACAGCAGTGGGGTATAGGTATAACCAAGGCCAGCCATAGAGCCGATGGCCGCAAGTACCCAGATCACCGAGGCTGTTGTGACGCCATTGACTACGCCGTCACGATTAAACATGACACCTGCACCAAGGAAGCCGATACCAGTGACAACCTGTCCCAGTACCCGGCTGGCATCTACCGTTGCTGCATCAATATGACTACCCATGTAAACGAACAACATTGTTCCGAGCGAGATCAGAACCCCGGTACGTACACCGGCAGCTTTGCCTCTGAATTGTCGTTCAAAACCGATCAGCGTGCCGCAGGACATGGCGACGCCAACGGCTGTCCATAGTTCGGGATTCAATATCTCTTTTTCCATGCCGCCTGAGTCGGTTTTATTGATGAAATATTACAGCTGGTGATTTGTGCAAATGCCTGCTGATCCAAGTGTAATGGCCGTCTGCTCTCACCGACGAATCATGCAAGACAGCGATCTGTCGATACATCTCATCAGCTAAGCTGTTGGGCTCTAATAATCAGGAGGTGTATGATGAAACTACACAAAGTTACTGGAATCACTGTTTTAGCTATGGGTCTGTTCGTGGCCGCTCCGGCGATGGCTAGCGATTACGCTACAGATAGCGGAGCCAAGTTCACGCGAGGATTGGCCAATGTCGTTACAGGGTGGGGTGAGATCCCCAAAAATATTGTTAATGAAAGTCGCGACAACAATGTCCTGGTCGGACTGACCTATGGCACGTTTAAAGGGGCAGCGCATGGCGTAGGCAGAACTGCAGTGGGCGCTTTCGATCTCGTTACCTTCTTTGCCCCTACGGAAGAAGTCGTTCACTCCACCTATGTGTGGGAGCAGAAACGTGATGAAACGACCTATGGTATCCATTGAGGTATCTCTAAGGATACACTGAAAAACTCAGCGCCCTAACTTACAGGCATTGCGAGTCATGATTGACCCGCAATGCCTGTAAAGTTTTTACCCTGCTGCTGTAATATCTATTTAGATTCTCCGACTAGTGGACGCAAAGCAAAACTGTGTTGCAGGCCCCTGATTTTAAGAGAGAGTGAAGCTGGCATTCCAATCACAGTATTAAGAAATGGAGAAACGATGATTAAAAAAGTTCTACTTATTCTGATTGTGCTGGGAAGTATGGTCGGTTTTTTTGTATTCGACCTGGATCAGTATCTGACCCTTGAATCACTCAAACAGAGTCAGGGTGACTTTGCCGCCCTCAATGCAGAATCACCATGGCTGGTCGCCGCGTCATTCTTCATGGTTTATATCATCGTAATCGCATTATCATTGCCGGGTGCAGCAATCATGACCCTGGCAGCAGGTGCACTGTTTGGATTGGTGATAGGTACACTGCTGGTATCTTTTGCATCCAGCATCGGTGCAACGCTGGCTTTCCTTGTCTCCCGTTTTTTGTTGCACGATACGGTTCAGCGCCGCTTCGGTGACAAGCTGAAAGCGATCAATGACGGCATTGCCAAAGATGGCGCTTTTTACCTCTTTACCCTGCGCCTTGTGCCGGTGTTTCCGTTCTTTCTTATTAACCTACTGATGGGGCTCACGCCTTTACGTGCAGCCACCTTTTATTGGGTCAGTCAGGTCGGCATGCTTGCCGGCACGCTGGTGTATGTGAATGCAGGCACGCAACTGGCCAATATCGACAGCCTTGCCGGTATTCTCTCGCCTGGTCTGCTGCTCTCCTTTGCTCTGTTGGGCATCTTTCCAATCCTTGCCAAAAAGATTGCGCAGTATTTTCAGAAACGCCGCGTTTATGCACGCTGGAGCAAGCCAACATCCTATGACCGAAACCTGATTGTTATTGGTGGCGGAGCAGCTGGACTGGTGAGCTCTTATATCGCCGCAGCAGTGAAAGCCAAAGTGACATTGGTGGAAGCACATAAAATGGGTGGTGATTGTCTTAACTATGGTTGTGTGCCGAGTAAAGCCATTATCAAGAGTGCCAAGTTAGCCCATCAATTGAGACATGCTGATCGTTACGGTCTTGAGAAGGGGACTCCCCGTTTCAGTTTTAAGGCGGTGATGGATCGTGTGCATGATGTGATTCGTGCGGTTGAGCCGCATGACAGTGTGGAGCGATATACAAAACTGGGTGTCGAAGTGTTGCAGGGGTATGCCAAAGTGGTTGATCCCTGGACTGTAGAAATCACGCTGAATGATGGAAGCATTCAGCGACTGACAACACGCAATATCATTATCGCCTCAGGTGCGAGGCCTTTTGTTCCACCGCTTCCGGGTATTGAAGAGGTTGGTTACCTGACCAGTGATACCCTGTGGGAAGAGTTTGCCAAACTTGATGAGCCACCTAAACGACTTGTTGTGCTTGGTGGTGGCCCAATTGGCTGCGAACTAGCGCAAAGTTTTGCCCGCCTAGGTTCACAGACTACCCAGGTCGAGATGGCACCGCGCATTATGATTCGAGAGGATGAAGAAGTTTCAGCGCTTGCACAGTCAGCCTTGGAAGAGGATGGCATCACAGTGTTAACCGGTCATAAAGCATTGCGCTGTGAATTGGATGGTAACCGAAAAATCCTGGTTGTGGAGTCTGAAGGTGAAGAGAAAGACATTGAGTTTGACGCACTGCTCTGTGCTGTCGGACGTGTAGCCAGACTGACCGGTTACGGGCTGGAAGAACTGGGTGTTCCGACCGAGCGTACTGTTGTGACCAATGAGTATCTTGAAACACTGTATCCCAACATCTTTGCCGCAGGTGATGTGGCAGGTCCTTACCAGTTCACGCATACGGCGGCACATATGGCCTGGTATGCCTCCGTAAATGCCCTGTTTGGTAGCTTCAAACGTTTTAAAGTCGATTATTCAGTAGTGCCATGGGCTACCTTTATCGATCCTGAAGTTGCACGCGTTGGCCTGAATGAACAGGAAGCCAAAGAGAAGGGCGTGGCATACGAGGTTACCCGTTACGATCTGGATGATCTGGATAGGGCCATTGCCGATAGTGAAACGAAGGGTTTCGTCAAAGTGCTGACTGTACCGGGTAAAGATAAAATTCTCGGTGTTACGATTGTAGGCGCACATGCAGCAGAGATGTTGTCCGAGTATGTGCTGGCGATGAAACATGGACTTGGGCTGAATAAAATCCTTGGCACCATTCATACCTATCCGACAGTTTCCGAAGCCAATAAATATGCGGCGGGTGAGTGGAAACGAGCCCATGCGCCTGATAAGTTGCTAGCCTTGAGTGAGCGGTACCATACCTGGAAACGGGGTTAAACATGAAAAAGTTGCTGTTCCTATGCCTGCTGCTTGCAGGCTCAATCAACGTTCAGGCGGCTGCATTTAATCACAGCGGCTGGGATGCTTTACTCAAGAAACATGTCATCACAGTTGGCCAGGGAGAGGTAACGCAGGTTGATTATGCCGGTATGACAGCTGATCGGGCTGAGCTTAAGATCTATCTCACGTCATTGTCAGCTATCAGTATGGATAGTTTTGAATCCTGGTCTAAAACTGAGCAACTGGCCTTTTTAATCAATGCGTACAATGCATGGACGGTGGAGCTGGTATTAACTGCTTATCCGGACATTGAATCGATCAAGGAACTCGGTTCATTGTTTCAATCGCCATGGAAAAAGGAATTTATTCCACTGCTGGGAGAGACGCGTTCACTTGATGATATTGAACATGGTTTTATTCGAGCAGAAGGGCGTTATCAGAACCCGTATATCCATTTTGCCGTGAATTGCGCCAGCGTTGGTTGTCCACCGCTTTTGGCTGAAGCATACGATGCAAAGCAACTCGACAGGCAGCTAAAAAAAGCGACAGGTAACTTTCTGCGTGATAGAAGCCGCAATCGGTTGGAAGGTCAGACACTGAAAGTTTCTAGTATCTTCAAATGGTATCGTCAGGATTTTGAACGTGGATGGGAAGGTTTTCACTCGCTTGCTGATTTCTTTTCGGAGAACAGTGAATCCCTCGATCTTTCAGCTGCCGATGTGAAACGTATGCTGGCAGGAGAAATCGAAGTGGAATACCTCGATTATGACTGGAAGCTCAATAGAGGGTAGTTTTAATGGCGATGTTCTATATAGGGATTAAACTGATGCGATCGGTTTTACGTGCCTTTACACAGCTTCTAATATTAAGTGCTGTCTCAATATTAGCCACTGCCAGCTTGGCTCAAGCTGAAGAGGCCATGCATGAAGACCATATGAATCATGGGACGCATAAGCAGCATCAGCCGAGCAATATCCAGCCCGGCCACATTCACCATGTACATGAAGCAGGCAGCTGGATGTTTGAATATCGCTTTATGCGTATGGAAATGGATGAACTGCTTGCCGGCAGCAATAATGTTTCAGCATCAAGTGTCGCCAGAATGGGCAGCCCTTATAAAAATGCCGCTGGCAGCAACTACATGATGGCTCCGACGAGCATGACCATGGATATGCATATGCTGATGGGCATGTATTCTCAGGCAAACAATCTCAGTTGGATGGTCATGCTCAATTACCTTGATAATGAGATGAATATGCTTGCCATGAATGGTAGCCGACCGGTTATGAACGCGTCGGGAATAGGCGATGTGCAAATCGGCGCTATGTACAAGGTGTATGATAATGGCCCATCTCAACTGCTTGCCAACATAGGTGTTTCACTTCCTACGGGCAGCATTAATAAAACAAATAATCAGGGGATATTGCCTTATGCCATGCAGCTCGGCAGTGGAACTTTTGACCTGATACCAAGTCTCACATATCAAGGCAGTTATGATGTTTGGAGTTGGGGTTTGCAGGCTAGTTATGTTTTCAGACTGAACGAAAACAGCCAGAACTACGCTTTGGGCAACCGCGCTGATGGCCAGCTATGGGTCAAAGCGACACCTTTGAAAAACACCTCCATAACAGGACGTGCCTCACTGTCTCACTGGGGAAACATATCCGGTAGTGCCAGTGCTATCACCATGATGCAGCGGAATATGTCACCTACTTTTGATACAAGAAACAGCGGAGGTGATCGTTTGGATTTATCGATTGGCCTCAGCCAGCTGTTTGATAGCGGTCATATGCTGGGCTTTGAATATGGAATACCTGTTCAGCAAAACCTGGATGGTTTGCAGATGAAAGTGAAACAGGTGTATAGCGTTTCCTGGCAATACATGTTTTGAGTTTTCACAATCCGGAAGCAGGGCATATTACTTTTCCAGCTCTGTGTTCGGGTGAAACGTTGCCCATGCAAACCAGTAGAGGCGAGTAACAGGTAATTGTTTTCCTGATCCTTTGTCAGACATACGGATACCCGTTCCTTCAACTTCAATATTCAGCTGACGTCCATGCCACAGGATCTCATGACTGCCTCTTTTTTTCAGGTATTCGAGACTCCACGCTTTATGGTGGTTAGCGATACTTAAACCGATCACCCAGCTTTTGGACGGTAATCGTGCATCATGATGATTGATGGGGAAATAAGTGTCGGCTCTTGATTCATAACCGGAGTAGGGGTTGCGATCATAGTCACGGACATAACCAGTATCCCGTGACAGAACAGTGGTGGCAGGATGATGTTCAAGCCAGGTTTTCCATGATGTATGTTCAACAGCGATCTGAGAGAGGTGTTCACCGGCTCTCGGTCCTGTTACAGCCTGCATCATCAATTGTGACCACAGACTTTCACTTTTTCGGTCGTAAAGCAGTACATCAGATTGATAGAGAAGGCCTGAAACACCGAATTTGTCCTGTGTCTGAAAAGCCATGCCGCTACCGCATAGCGGGCAATAGGTCATAACCAGCGACTGTTTTTCGATTTGATCGTTCACGATTTCATGCCAGTTAAGGATACGTATCGGATAAGCCCTGGCTTCACCTCCAATCACAACACCCAGAATCTGATCCTGATCGTTCATCCATTGCGCCGCCTGATTCGCAGTCTCTACCTTTGGTTTAGCCAGTGCAGGTATTCCATCTTTTGGCGGGCCACCTGATATTATCTGTTCGGTATCGATCAGTGACGGTGACAGTGTGAATGCGGAAAGGCCAAACCAGATAATAGGCCCTGCTAAACATTTAGCCTGAATAATTCATAAACTTTGCTTCAGGCTAGTTTGTGGCCAGATTGCCATCAAATGTAGTGGAATTGTGCCAATTTCTGGGATGCAACCGGATTACATCCACATTCGAGTTTTTTGTTGCCGAATTTAGCTTCGCTTTCGTGGTTATTTCAGTGTTTTCTATTGATCGTGCGAGCCTCACTATCCCGATAGCTAAATCAGGACTTATGGCGACAGATGGGTGGATTCAGATACTTTTTGGCGGCGGTATGCAATAGAGTATTTCTGTAACCTGCACCAATATGTCCTTCACCGGACAGGCTGAGGGAAGTTGCAGCTTGATACGGTCCTTGTATTGAACGATACGCACAGCAATTTTGAACAGTCTGACGATAATCGTTGATGCCTGT